>JAGAZS010000147.1 GCA_017939945.1 Schwartzia sp. (in: firmicutes) | reverse complement strand
GGACGAACGGCTCGGCTGTCTCGTCGTGACGCTTGACCATCTTTCCGCGTTGGTCGTCGCCAGCGCGGCGAACAGGCCGAAGGGGAGCGTCAAGGATATGAAGGTATCCGCCGTGCAGAAGAAATTCAAGGATTCCAGGTTCGCGCCTGAAGTGAACCGCATGACGATCCTGCAAGGCGCGCGCCGGATGCGTTGGGAAATCGGCGATCTGACCTCGAAGACCATCAAGGCTGTGCTTGCCTGTGAGGAAGAAGTGCGGGAGGCGGCCAGGAAAATCGCATAGAAAATATAAAAATTGCCTCGCGTCATATCATCCTGGCGCCGGGGCTTTTTTTATGCGCGTCACTTTTTTTAAAAACATTCTTCTTTTTTGCAAAGAAAAGAAGGAAATGTCTGAAAAAGAGCGAATACTACAGATATGCGGAAAACGCCCCCTCATCTTTTGGGCGCGTTTTCAAGACTAGGAGGGATCGGAATGCAGGAATATCAAAGCGCGGATCTGAGGAATATCGCCGTCATCGGCCATGGCCGGACGGGAAAGACGAGCCTTCTGGACGCGGCGCTTTTCAACGCGGGCGGCGCGCGTCGTTTCGGCAAGGTGGACGACGGGACGTCGGCGCTCGACTATGAGCCGGAGGAAAGCAAACGGAAACTGAGTATTTCCAGCGCGTTGGCCGCCGTCGAATGGCGCGGCTGCAAGATGAACTTTATCGATACGCCGGGCTATCCCGATTTTGTCGGCGAGATGATTTCGGCGCTGAACGCGGCGGACTCGGCGCTGATCGTCGTTTCCGCGCCCAGCGGCATGGAGACCGGCACGGAAAAAGCGTGGCTGGCCGTCGAGGATTTGGGCCTGCCCCGCGCGATTTTCGTCAACAAGATGGACCGCGAGCATGCGGACTTCGAGCGCGCGGTGGACGAGCTTCGCGCGCGTTTCGGGTCGGGCATCGTTCCGGTGCAGCTCCCCATTGGTAAGGAAGACACCTTCCAGGGCGTCGCCGACCTTTTGACCCTGCACATGAAGATCGTCACCCATGAGGACGAGGAGCTTGTCGCCGACATCCCCGAGTTCATGCAGGAGGCCGTCGAGGAAGCGCGCCAGCAGCTCATCGAAGCGCTGTCGGATTTTGACGACAAGTTGATGGAAAAATTCCTTGAAGGCGAGGACATCCCCGAGGAGGAAATCCGCGAAGCGCTTTCGGCGGGCGTGAAGGCGGCGAAGGTTTTCCCGGTGTTCTGCGGCTCGGCGCTCCAGAATATCGGCGTCAAGAAACTCTTGAAAGGGCTCGGCGCGCTGATGCCGTCGCCGGAGAGCAGGACGTTCATCGGCACCGATCCGAAGACCGAGGATCCGGTGGAGCGCGGCGCGGACGGTCCGTTCGCGGCGCAGGTGTTCAAGACGATCGTGGACCCGTTCGTCGGGCGGCTGACGTTCCTGCGCGTCGTTTCCGGCGAGATGAAGGGCGACGGCACCTATTATAATGTCAATCGTGAAGCGGATGAGCGTATGTCCGGCTTGTTCACCATGCAGGGCAAGCAGCAGATTCCGCTGACGAAGGCTCATGCCGGCGACATCGTGGTCGTGGCGAAACTGAACGTCACGAAGACCGGCGACACGTTGGCGGACAAATCGGCGCCGATCCTGTTCGAGGCGCCCGCGTATCCCGGCTCGATGATGGTGTTCGCCGCTTATCCGGTGAAGAAGGGCGAGGAGGACAAAGTCTTCTCCGCCATCGGCAATGAAGGCGACCAAGACCCGACAATCCAGATCGTCAAGAACAAGGAAACGAAGGAAACGTTGGTGCGCGGCATCGGCGAGGTGCAGCTTGAGATTCTGAAGGAGCGCATCCAGCGCAAATACGGCGCCGAGGTTGATTTCCGCGAGCCGAAGGTGGCGCTGCGCGAGACGATCCGCAAGAGCGTCAAGGTCGAAGGCAAGCACAAGAAACAGAGCGGCGGCCACGGCCAGTACGGCCACGTCTGGCTGGAAACCAGCCCGCAGCCGGCCGGCGAAGGCAACGCGTTCACCGAGACGATTTTCGGCGGCAGCGTGCCGCGCCAGTATATCCCGGCCGTCGAAAAAGGCACCGAGGAAACATTGGCGGCGGGCATTCTCGCGGGATTCCCGGTGGTCGACGTGAAGGTCAATCTGTATGACGGCTCGTATCACACGGTCGACTCGTCGGAAGCGGCGTTCAAGACGGCGACGGCTATCGCGCTGAAGAAGGGCGTCATGGACGCGAGCCCGGCGCTTTTGGAGCCGATCTTTAATATGACGATCACCGCGCCCGAGTATTTCATGGGCGACGTCATGGGTCAGCTCAACACGAAGCGCGCGAAAATCCTCGGCATGGAGTCGAAGGGCCGCGACATGAGCGAGATCAAGGCGCAGATTCCGGCGCTGGAGCTTTACAAGTACGCGACGGAGCTTCGCTCCCAGACGAAAGGCCGCGGCGATTTCTCGGTGGAGTTCTCCCATTATGAGGAAATGCCCCAGCGGATCGCGGAGGAGATTATCGCGAAGTACCAGGCGGAGAAAGAAAAGAAATAAGGAAAAAATAAGCCCCTGCCCGTTTATAGGGGCGGGGGTATCTATTTGAAGGGGGCAATGATATGGCGCTGGACAAGGAGTTCATGGAGCTGTGCCGCAAATACGCGACGGCGCGAAGTGAAGGAAAACGCGGAAAAGAGCTGGCCGACCTTTACAAGGCGTGCATGGAAAAAGGCAAGGACCTGGACATGACGCGATACGCGATTGAAGAAGCCATCGAGAACTGCCTGCAGGAACGGTTGATATAGATATTTTTTCAGGATTATGCTATACTAACCCGCGGGAAAATTTTGCAAATTTCAGCTGTCCATAGCGGAAATGACGGTGAAGATTATGAAGCCTACAGTTGTGATCGGCACTACGTTCGTGGATATCAAGGGCTTTTCGAGAGACGCCTACGACCCCCAAGGACGCAACATCGGGGAAGTCAAGTTCGTTCATGGAGGCGTCGGGCGCAATATCGTCGAGAATTTCGCGAATGTGGGAATGCCCGTATCCTATGTCGGGATGCTGGAGGATTCAGCTATCGGCACGGAGGTG
>JAGAZS010000146.1 GCA_017939945.1 Schwartzia sp. (in: firmicutes) | reverse complement strand
GCCTTCCCAAGGGGAATGCTTGAGGAAGCGTCCGGTTAATTGTACTCATCATATCTTTTTTCCTAATCACTGTCGATCAGGAGGAATTGTTCACTATGCTTCGCAGGTTTTTTCGCGTCGGCGGCCTTGTTTTTGCCGCCGCTTTGTTTTCCCATTCCCTCGGCTTTGCCGCGCCCGCCGTTCCCGCTCCTTCCGAGAGCGTGAAGGACGAGCGGCCTGCGAAGGAAGCGGAGATTTCCAACGAGACGCCGACGCCGGGGGGTGCACCCGCCGAAGTGCGCTTCACTTTGACGGAAATCCGCGTCGAGCACGATAAGATGCGCCTTTCCGACGAAAAGATGGCGGAGATTTCCTTGCGCTATATCGGCCACGAAATCAACGGCGCGGCTCTAGGAGAACTTTTGGCGGAGCTGACGAATTACGCGCGAAATCACGGCTACCCGACGGCGGCGGCTTATGTACCGGAGCAGACGGCGACGGACGGGCGGCTGACGCTCCGCATGATGCCGGGGCGGCTTGGCAAGATCATGCTGCAAAACGAGAGCCGCCTTTCCGACGATGTGGCGAAGGGAATCCTCGCGCGGCTGAAGGACAAGGAAATCCTCCGCACGAAGGATTTGGAATCGGCGCTGCTCCTTCTCGACGATATCAGCGGCGTCCATTCGGCGGCGACGCTCGCGGCGGGCGGCGGCCTCGGCGAGACGGATCTCTTCGTGAAGATCACGAACGACAAGCCGGCCTCGGCGATCCTTTACGCGGAAAATTACGGCAGCGAATCCACGGGCAAATACCGCTACGGTCTTTCCGCGTCGCTGGAAAACGTCGGCGGCGTCGGCGGGCGGCTGACCGTGGGCGGCATGGTTTCCAACGGCAAGCAGCACGCCTACAGTCTCGGCTATGAAACGCCCGTCGGCCACAGCGCGACGAAACTGGGAATCGGGTTCTCCCGCTCGGATTATGAGCTTGGCAGTATCTTTTCGGAACTTGGCGCGGAGGGCGTGGCGAACACCTACAGCTTTTGGGGCGAAACGCCGCTCTGGAAAACGACGAAAAGTGCGCTGGCGATTACTTACGGTTTCGATTATCGGGATATCACCGACGAGATACTGAGCTTTTCGTGGAAAAAGCACAGTACGGCATGGCACGCGGGACTTTCCGGAATGGGCCGGGGCGACGGCTCCTATCTTTCGTACCGTGTGGAGCTGCGGCAGGGGACGATGACGGCGGATTCGGATTTCGCGCAGCTTCTTGGCGAGGAAGGACGAACCCTCGGCACTTTCTGGAAAGGGACGCTGGATCTGACGGCGGTGCAGAGCCTCGGCCACAGCACGGATATCATGCTGAAGGCGCAGGGGCAGAAGGCGAGCCGCAACCTCGACAGTTCGGAGGAAATCTATCTCGGCGGTGCGCGGGGCGTCCGCGCGTATCCGCAGGGCGAGGCGTCCGGCGACGAGGGCGTGCTGGGCACGCTGGAGCTTCGCTGGCATACGCCGCTGGAGGGTCTGACGCTGTCCACGTATCTCGACGCGGGCACGGTGACGGCGACGAAGGACGGCGTCGGCGGCAGCGAGACACTGAAGGGCTGGGGTCTCGGCGCGTCCTACAATAAGAGCGGCTGGTTCGCCCGGGTGGACTACGCGAGAAGAATCGGCACGCCGGAAATCATGTCGGACGACGCGCGGAGCAGGGATCGTTTTTGGTTCCTGGTCGGAAAAGCGTTTTGATGATAAGCGGAAAAGCACAAGAAACTGTCGTATGAAGGCAAAAATCTTCATGCGGCAGTTTCTTTTTTTGTCGTTTTCCGGCCTGTCTATCCCCTGTGGGAGCTTGTGCGGATGAGAATGAAAAGAGTACACTGTTGACAAATCTTTTGAAAAAAATAGCAGGAAGTGCTTTTGAAAGAATGAAACGGTATGTTTTGCGGCGGCTTTTGGCGTTGGTTCCCGTGCTCCTGGGAATCACGTTCCTTTCGTTCGCCCTGATGCGGCTGGCGGGGAGCGACGCGATTACGGAGATGTATTCGGGCGTCGGCGCCGCCGTCTCGCAGGAGACCCTGGACGCGGCGCGGGCGAAGCTGGGGCTGGACAGGCCGTTTCTCGTCCAGTATCTTTCCTGGCTCGGCGGCATGATGGCGGGGGACATGGGCGTCAGCTTCGTTTCCGGGCGGGACGTGTTCGACACGTTCCTTTCAAAGTTGCCTGCGACGCTTCTTTTGGCAGCGCTCAGCGTGCTTTTGGCCGTTGCCGTTTCGCTTCCCCTCGGCGTATTGTCCGCCGTCGCGCATCAAAAAGCGCGGACGGCGCGGGATGCCGGTCTGCGTTCCGGCTGTTTCCTGCTGGATTTCGCCGTGCGTCTCGCCAGTTTTGTCGGAAACTCCATGCCGAATTTTTTTGTGGCGCTGCTGTTGATGCATTTCCTCGCTATCCGGCTCGGATGGCTGCCTGTGATTTCCAGCGGCGTGACGCTCGAGGGCGCGGTGATGCCGACGCTGACGCTGGCCATAGCGATGTCGGCAAAGTATTTGCGGCAGGTGCGGGCGGCGGTGCTGGACGAGCTGTCAAAGGACTATGTGACGGGCGCGAAAGCGCGGGGCGTGGCGGAGAGCGTGATCCTGACGAAAAGCGTGCTGCGGTCGTCGCTGATGACGATCGTGACGCTGCTCGCGCTTTCCGTCGGTTCGCTGCTCGGCGGCACCGCTATCGTCGAGACGATCTTCATGTGGGACGGCGTCGGGAAATTGGCGGTGGACGCGATCATGATGCGCGATTATCCGCTGATCCAGGCTTATGTGGTCTGGATGGCGATGATTTATGTCGGCGTGAATCTCGTCGCCGATCTTTTGTATCCGGCCCTCGATCCGCGGGTGAAGCTTGGGATGGGCGGTGAAACGAAATGACGGCTGAACCGACGGTTCGCGAGGCGGTCATCCAAAAGAGCGGCGGCAAAACGCGGCTTTATATTTTCGGCGCGGCAGCGATTCTTTTGTTTGTCGGCGCGCTTTTTTCCGAGAGCCTTTGCCCTTACGATCCGTATCTGCAAAATCTCGACGCGGCGCTGCAGCAGCCGTCGGCGGCGCATATCTTCGGCACGGACCGCTACGGGCGCGATATGCTCTCGCGGGTCATCGCCGGAAGCCGCGCCAGCATTTTCTCGACGTTCCTGCTGGTGGCAATCATCACGGCTGTCGGCACATCCATCGGCGTTTTCTGCGGCTGGGCGCGGGGACGGGCGGACGATTTACTGATGCGCGTTTCAGACCTTTGCCTCGCGTTCCCCGGACTCGTTTTCGCGCTGGCGGT
>JAGAZS010000145.1 GCA_017939945.1 Schwartzia sp. (in: firmicutes) | reverse complement strand
TGTACTGACAGGGGATTATATGTTCGCGCAGGCGTTTTCTCTGGTGTCGCGAAAAGGCTATACCGAGGAAGTGGGAGAACGTCTTGCTGCGTTGGTGCAGGGACTTTGCGCGGGGGAGATATTGCAGGACTCGGCGCTTTACACGGCGGCGCATGATTTGAAGGAATATGAGCAGCGCATCGCGATGAAAACGGCGGATTTCCTCTCGATCTGCTGCGAGCTGGGCGGCATGGTCGGCGACGCTTCGCCGGAAACCTGCGCGGGGTTGAAGGCGTATGGCAAGGCAATCGGCATGGCCTTCCAGATTACGGACGATCTGCTCGACGTCACGGGCGATGAGGAACGGATCGGAAAGCCGGCGGGCAACGATATCCGGCAAGGCGTTGTGACATTACCGGTAATTCGTGCACTGGAGACTAGCCCGGAGCGGGAGGAGCTTTGCAGAATCGTCACCAATCGGGAAATGACAGACGATATGGTCGCTCGTGCCATAGAGATTGTTCGCGCATCGGACGGTGTTGCGGTTGCGCAAGCGCGGGCGGACGAGTATCTTGAGGAGGCAAGACGTGTTTTGCCGGATGCTGTCGACGGGGAAGCACGGGAGGCGTTCCTCAAAGCGGCGACATATATCGGACAGCGTGATTTTTGACTCTCTGATTTAAGGAGGGATTCTTTATGTTTGGAATCGGTGTGCCCGAGCTTATCTTGATTCTGATTATCGGGCTTGTGGTTTTCGGTCCCGGCAAATTGCCGGAAGTGGGGCGCGCGGTCGGCAAGAGCATTCGCGAATTCAAGAAAGCGACGACGGCGGTGACGGAGGAATTGGAAGCATCGCCGGAAAAGCCGCGCCGTGAGGCGAAGGCCGAGACGAAGAAAGAAGAAACGGCCGAAGCGGAGGCCAAGTAGAGGGCGGCGCGCATGGCAGAGGAAGAAAAGGAGTGCCGCGAGCTGTCAAACGAAAAGACGTCCGACGCGGTGGGAAAAGCCGCAGAGGAAGCGCGGGCGCGGCTTGCCGATAACCCGTGGACAGAAAATCCGGACGCCGCCCGCGTTTTGGAGGAGAAAGAACCCGAAACGTCGATACAGCCGGAAAAACTCCCTGCGGCTGCAAACGAATCTGCCGAGGAGGTTCCCGGCGATAGCGGGAACGACGAGACAGAAGAAGATGAAGCCGAGGGAAATATGTCGATCCTGCGCCATCTGGAGGAGCTTCGGACGCGCATTATCCGTTCTTTGATCGCGATTGCTGTCGGCAGCGGCGTTTCGTATTTTTTTATTGACGAAATCATGCATTACCTTACGCTGCCGACGGGCGGGAAGCTTTATTACCTGCAACCGGCGGAAGCGTTCTTCACTTATATCAAGATTGCGATTTTCGCGGGCTTTTTGCTCGCGCTTCCCGTCGTTTTTTATCAGGTGTGGAAATTCATTTTGCCCGCTTTGACGGTGCGGGAAAGAACAGTCATAGGGATTCTAGTGCCGTCGTCGGTGCTGCTTTTTTTCGGCGGTTTGGCGTTTTCGTTTTTCCTTGTGCTTCCGGCGGCACTGCAATTTTTTATGGGCTTTGGAAGCGAGTCGCTTCAGCCGATGTTTACGCTGCACCAGTATTTTGATTTCGTGTTGGCGTTCATTTTGCCCTTCGGCGCGGTGTTTGAGTTGCCGCTGGTCGTGATTGTTTTCGCGAAGCTCGGTTTTATCGGATCGGAGTTTTTGCAGTCGAAGCAGCGCATCGTGATTTTCCTGTCCTTTGTCATCGGCGCGGTCATCTCGCCGACGCCGGATATCTTCACACAGTCGATGATCGCGGTTCCGCTGATTTTGCTTTATGAATTGAGTTACCTCGTCGTGCGGTTTGTCCTGCGGCGGTAACAAATAATAGGAGGGCTTTTCTTGGCGTTCAAGGATTTGCGGGAATTCATATCGGCGCTGGAAAAGCGCGGCCTTTTGAAGCGCATTCAGGCTGAAGTGGACTATGCGCTGGAGATTACCGAGATTACCGACCGCGTCTCAAAAATGGAGGGCGCGGGCAATGTGGCGCTGCTTTTCGAGAACGTCAAGGGCTACAAAATGCCGGTTCTGATGAACGCCTTCGGTACGATGGAGCGCATGGCGATGGCGCTCGGCGTGGAAAAGGTGGACGACGTTGCCGACGAGATTCGCAGCCTTTTGCGGCTGCCGTATATCTCCTTCTCGCACAAGATGGATCTCGTTTCGCTGATCCCGATGGCTCGGAACGCGTTATGCTTCCCCAAATATGTGAGCAACGCGCCCTGCCAGGAAGTAATTATTAAAGACAATCCGTCTCTCGACGAATTTCCGATTTTGACCTGTTGGCCCGGGGACGGCGGGCCGTTTATCACGCTGCCGTTGGTCTTTACAAAGAACCCGGCTACGGACAAGCGGAACGTCGGCATGTACAGGCTCCAGAAATA
>JAGAZS010000144.1 GCA_017939945.1 Schwartzia sp. (in: firmicutes) | reverse complement strand
CTCAGAATCGGGCTACCTCTGGACTTCCGTGGTGGGCAAGCACCGCCCGATCACGGCGGGCAGCTTCTGCACCGGCTCCATCGTCATCGAGCGGGAGCCGCCGATCGAGAAGGTTTTCTACAAAATCAGCCAATGGCTCAGGAGCCGATAGATTATGGATATATAAAGGATAATAAAAGATGACGCTTTCTATTATTTTGTCCAGTTTAATTTGGAAATAACATTTTGCCTTTGCCCCGTTGCAGCGGGGCTATTTTATTGGAGTGTCGTCGGAGCCTCCAAAAGTATGCCGGGACAATCCCCGAGATAGGCCCACGGTATTTTCCCTGCAACCTCCATTTTTCTTGCTTTTCAAGTTCCTTATTCATCTTGCGAATCACCCCAGCCGCGGTCGTGCGGCTGCAGCCGACAATTTCCCGCACGTCGACAACTGTCGCATAATATCGGCGGCCTGTTCTGTTTTTTTAGTGCTGAAATGATTGATATTACTGGATTCCGATTTGCGCTATATGTTCCTTGCGGGATACGAAAAAAAGCTGTATAATTCTACCATTGATGACAAAACGTGTTTCTATATATGGAAAGGAATTTTTATTTGTCGGCAATCACTTACGAACTGATAAAGAAGGACGAGGCTACAGGCGCCCGGGCGGGCGTTTTGCATACGCCGCACGGGAGTTTCCCGACGCCGATTTTTATGCCGGTGGGAACGCAGGCGACGGTCAAGGCGGTTTCGCCTGACGAACTGAAGGAGCTCGGCGCGGGCATTATCCTGTCGAATACGTATCATTTGTTTCTGCGTCCGGGCATGGATTTGGTTCGCGAAGCGGGCGGGCTCCATAAGTTCATGCACTGGGATCGGGGCATATTGACGGACAGCGGCGGCTTCCAGGTGTTCAGCCTCGGTGAATTGCGAAAAATTACCGAAGAGGGCGTGACGTTCCGTTCGCATATCGACGGCTCGAAGCAATTCCTTTCGCCGGAGATTTCCGTTGAGGTGCAGACGGCGCTGGGCTCCGATATCGTGATGGCTTTCGACGAGTGCGTGCCGTATCCCGCCGATTACGATTACACGAAGCAGTCTCTTGCACGTACGCTGCGCTGGGCGGAGCGATGCAAGAAGACGATGACGCGGGACGACCAGGGGCTGTTCGGCATCGTGCAGGGCGGCATGTACAAGGAGCTTCGCACCGAGAGCGTGGACGCGCTGGTCGATATGGATTTTCCCGGCTATGCGGTGGGCGGTCTTTCCGTCGGCGAACCGAAGGAACTGATGTATGAGATGCTCGAGCATTCCACCGAGCATTTGCCGACGAATAAGCCGCGCTATTTAATGGGAGTCGGTACGCCGGATTGCCTTGTGGAGGGCGTGGCGCGCGGCATTGATATGTTCGACTGCGTGTTCCCGACACGCGTGGCTCGGAACGGCATGGCGATGACTTGGACGGGACGCCTCGTGATGAAGAACCAGGTGTTCACCCACGACCATGACATATTGGAGCCGGGCTGTGGCTGTTATGCTTGCAGGAACGGCTACACCCGCGCCTATATCCGTCATCTGGTAAGGGCGGGGGAGATTTTCGGGCTGCGGCTTTTGACGCTGCACAATCTGTATTTCCTGCAGGCATTTATGCGGGCGATGCGCGAAGCTATCGTGGAAAATCGTTTCACGGAGTTCCGCCGCGATTTTTGGGCGAATTGGCAGTTGGATAAAACGACGGGAGGCTGTTTGAATGAGTGAAGGTATTATTGCGCTGGTCAGCGCGTACGGTCCGCTTGTGGCCATGGTTATTGCTTTCTATTTTTTCCTGTACCGTCCGCAGCGGGAAGAGCAGCGGCGGCGCGACGATATGCTGGCTACGCTCCACAAGGGAAACAAGGTCGTCACGGTGGGCGGCATTTACGGCGAGATCCTGGAAATCAAGAACAATGTGATTGACCTGAAAATCGCCGACAAGGTGGTCGTCAAACTGACGCGGAGCGCGATCAGCCGGAACATCACGCAGGGCAAATCGCCGCAGATGGAGCCGGAGAAGGATTATCCCGACGAGGAAAAGAAGCAGGATGAATGAAGGCGGGGATTTCGCCGGACAGAAGCGGGAACTCAGGAAGCGGATGCTTGCCGCGCGGCGGGCTTTGACCGAAGCAGAACGTGCTGCGTACAGTGCGAAGATAACGGAGAAACTGCTTTCTCATTCGGCGGTTACGCAGGCACAGAAAATTTTCGCCTATGCGGCAATGCAGGACGAGGTGCAGACGAAACCTTTGCTTTCAGGACTTCTCAACATGGGAAAAAAAGTCGCGATTCCGTGGATTATCGGAAAACACGTGATGGAAGCGGCGCTGGTACCGTCGATGGACGCACTGGAAGTCGGCGCCTATGGTATTTTGACGGTACGGGAGGAGCGGCGGGAGATTCTGCCGCCGCAGGAACTCGACTGCGTGATTGTTCCCGGCGTGGCGTTCGGCATGGACGGAGCGCGGCTCGGCATGGGCGGAGGCTATTACGACACGTTCCTGCCGAAAGCGGAGCGGGCGGTCAGAATCGCGACGGCGTTTCAATGTCAACTTACAGATGATATTCCGAGGCTGCCGCATGATTGCGGCGTCGATTGGATCATAACGGAGCAAGGTGTTTTCAAAGTTAGTCAGAAATAAGCAAGTTTGGTGGTAAGCATGGAAATCAAGATTGGAATCGCGAGCATCACGAAAACCGGCGCCGAGTACTGCGGCGACAGCCACAGTCTCGTCGAACGGCGGGGCGGCATGACGATGATTTTGTCGGACGGTCACGGCAATACGGCTGCGGCGCAGCAGACAAGCCGTTGGGTCACGCAGCGCGCCCGAAGTCTTGTGTTGGAAGGCAAGGAAAACGACGCCGTTGCACGTGCCGTTCATGACGAGCTGTACGAAATGAAAGATCGGAAGGTCGCCTGCGCGTTGACGATTTTCGGCGTGGATGCGGAAACAGAGTCGGTAGCCATCGGCAGGAGCGGTCAGACGCCTGTCTATGTCTGGACTGAGGAATACGAAACGGTCTACGATGACGAGGCGACGGCTCTCGGCATGAGCCGCAATGTGAATCCGCAAACTTATGACTTGCCGCTGGCGCAGGGCATGATCCTTGTCGCCGTCAGCGAGGGTATTCGCACGGCGGGGAAAAAGCGAGGGGGCGCGCATTTCGAGGAAGAGAAGCTCTGGGAAATCGTCCGCGGTAATCCTGCAGAGGATGCGGCTTTCATCGCGAAGAATATCCTCGATTATGCGCTGGCGCTCGACCAAGAGCAGCCCGCCGAGGATATGACGGTGGCGGTGCTCGGTGTGGCACCGGATAAGGCGGAGAATGCCGGCGTCAGCTTTTTGTCGGCGTCGTATCCGATTTCGGTTTTGGAAGCTTAATTTTAGGAAGGGAAGGAACTATCGTTGAGAAAAGAAGAGTTTGGCAAGCTGCTGATTGTCATAGCTGCGATCGTGGGACTGTTTATCGCCTTCGTCTCGCCGCTGGCCTATTCGATTCGGCAGGGACTTGATTTGCAGGGCGGCACGCACGTCGTGCTCGAGGCCGAGGATACCGAGGAAGCGCAGGTGAATGACGACGCAATGCAGCGCGTCGTTCGCATCATGGAAAAGCGCGTCAATGAACTGGGACTCACCGAGCCGATCATCCAACGTCAGGGCGCGCGCCGTATCATCGTCGAGCTGCCGGGTATCAAAGACCCGGACAAGGCTATCCAGGTCATCGGCAAGACGGCGATGCTGGAATTCAAGGACGAGGCCGGAAACACGGTGCTGACGGGTACCGACCTCAAGGACGCAAAGGAGCAGACAGACCAGTCCGGGCAGAATCTCGTTGCGTTGGAGTTCAGCGACGAGGGCGGCAAAAAATTCGGAGATCTGACGACGAACAATGTCGGGCGTACGATCGCGATCCTGCTCGACGGCGAGGTATTGACCGCGCCGAATGTGAAGGAGCCGATCCTCGGCGGCAGGGCTGTCATCACCGGCTCTCGTACGCTGGAGGAAGCGCATAATCTCGCAATCCTGCTTCGAAGCGGCGCGCTTCCGGTCAAGGTCAATATCATCGAGACGCGTACCGTCGGCCCGACGCTCGGACAGGACTCGAAGGACAAGAGCGAGTTCGCGTTTGCGGTGGGCATCGGCGCTGTGCTCATTTTCATGCTTCTTTTCTATCGTCTTTCCGGTTTTATCGCGGACATCAGCCTGATGGCGTATGTATTGATGCTGTTGGCTTCGCTGAAATTCCTCGACGCGACGCTGACGCTTCCGGGGGTGGCGGGTATCATCCTGTCTATCGGTATGGCGGTTGATGCCAACGTGCTGATTTTCGAGCACTTCAAGGAGGAATATTTGACGGGTAAGACGCTGCGGGCGGCGATGAATTCGGGTTTCAAGCGCGCGTTCACGACGATTTTCGACTCGAACATCACGACCATTATCGCCTCGATTGTGCTGTTCATGTTCGGCACCGGCTCGATTCGAGGCTTCGCGATTACGCTGGGCTTGGGCGTCGTGTTGTCCATGATTACGGCAATCTCGTTGACGCAATTCATGCTGAAGCTCCTGATCGGGGCCAATGTCTTCACGAACCCGTTTGTTTACGGCGCGAGCAAAGCGCCGGCGGCGGAAGGGGGTGTCCGCCGTGCGTAATTTCGATATTGTGGGACGGCGCAAGATTTGGTATTTCATTTCGCTGTGCGTGATTATTCCCGGCCTTGTCTCGATGGTCGCCAAGGGATTCAATTACGGCATCGACTTCACCGGCGGCACCATCATCGAGCTGCGTTTTGACAAGGCGGCCTCGATTGCCGATGTGCGCGATGTGATGAAAGGCTACAATCTCGACAACAGCATGATCCAGCTTTCCGGCGATGAGAGTTCCGCCACGGAAGCACGGGACGTGATGATCCGCACCGTGGATTTGGAGGAAAACGACCGCAAGGCAATCATGGCGTCCTTGAAGGAAAAACTCGGCGATTACGCGGTGCTCCGTGAGGAAAAGGTCGGCGCCACCATGGGGTCGGAGCTTCTGATGAACGCGGCGATGGCGACGATGCTTTCTTGGCTCTTGATTGTCGCCTATGTCTCGTTCCGGTTTGAGTTCCGCTTCGGCATCGCGGCGGTGCTGGCGCTGATTCACGACGTGCTCGTGGTGCTCGGCGTGTTCTCGATTTTGCAGAAACAGGTGGATTCCTCGTTTGTCGCGGCACTTCTGACAATCGTCGGTTATTCGATCAACGATACCATCGTCATTTTCGATCGCATCCGTGAAAATCTGCGGCTCCATTTCCGCCGCGGCGGCGACATTGTCGAGCTGGCGAACCGCAGTATCTACCAAACGTTGACGCGCTCGATTTACACGGTCTGCACCGTTCTCTTTACGACGTTCGCGCTGTACTGGTTCGGCGGCGACACGACGAAGGACTTTTCCTTTGCGCTTCTCGTCGGCTTCTTCAGCGGCTGCTATTCGTCCATCTTTGTCGCGAGCCCGCTGTGGGTGACGCTCCGGAATTGGAATGAAGCGAAAAAAGCGCGAGTAAAGTGAAGTGGAAAGGTACACGAGAATTTTTCGTGTGCCTTTTCTGTTATAGTTCAACGGGGGAATATCTTTGCGAAAGAAATGGACCATTGCGGGGAGAACAACCGCGTCGGATAAGGCGTTTGCCGAGCGGCTCGGCATTTCTCCGTTTCTTGCCGGAATCCTTCGACGCCGGGATTTCACGGACGTGCAGGAAGCGAAGGTTTTCTTGCATCCCGAGACCGAGCAGGCGTATTACGACCCGTTCCTGATGAAGGATATGGATCGCGCGGTGGCTCGGATTCGGCGGGCGATAGAGGCTTCGGAAAAAATAGTCGTGTACGGCGACTACGATGTGGACGGCATCACGGCGACAACGCTTCTTGTGCGTGCGCTTCGCAGGCTCGGTGCGGTCATGGATTACTATATCCCGGTCAGGCAGGAAGGCTATGGGCTTCATGCGGAATCACTGCAAAAAATCGCGGACGACGGCGCGAAGCTCGTCGTGACCGTGGACTGCGGCATCGCCAGCACAGCGGAAATCGACGCTATGCGCGGCTCGCTGGATATCGTCGTTACCGATCACCATTTGCCGGGAGAGACGCTTCCGAATGCGGCGGCGGTCATCGACCCGCACCGTGCGGATTGTGATTATCCGTTCAAGGATCTGGCGGGCGTCGGCGTCGCGTTCAAGCTGTGTCAGGCGTTGTTCCGAGAGCTTCGGGGCGAGAAGTTTGAGGACGACCTCGAAGTCGTTGCCCTCGGCACGGTCGCCGATATCGTGCCGCTGCTTTCGGAAAATCGGAAGCTCGTCAAGCTTGGTCTTTCACGCATGAAGGAAACGAAGCTCAAGGGGCTGCGGCAGCTCATTGAGGTCGCGGGGCTTGGCGGGAAGGATATATCGAGCGGTCAGGTCGGCTTCGTGCTTGCGCCGAGGCTGAACGCTGCCGGTCGCCTTGAAACCGCGATGCGCGGCGTCGAGCTGCTGCTGACCGAGGACGAGGACAAAGCGAAAGACATCGCGCTGTTGCTGAACGAATTGAATTCCGAGCGGCAGCAGGTCGAAGCCGACATATTGGAGCAGGCGAAAAAACAGCTTGCTTCCGTCGATACGGCTTCGGCGCGTACCCTTGTCGTCGTCGGGAAAAACTGGCATCCGGGCGTGATCGGCATCGTCGCGTCGCGCCTTGTCGATCTCTATTATCGCCCGACGATTGTCGTCAGTCTTCAGGACGGCGAGGGAAAAGGTTCGTGCCGCAGCATCAAGGGTTTTCATCTTTTCGACGCGCTGACGGCGGCAAAGGATACGCTGGTGCGGTTCGGCGGTCATGAAATGGCGGCGGGGCTTACGGTGCTGCCGGAAAAAATCGATGCGCTTCGTGCGGCGTTGGACGCCTATGCGGAAGAACATCTGACCGAGGAAGACTATGTTCCGTGCCTTGCGCTGGAGACGGAGCTTCGCCCGGAGGAAGTGACAACCGATCTCGTAACGGAGCTTTCCTATCTGGAGCCTTACGGAATGGCGAATCCGCGCCCGCTTTTCGGCTGCTTCGGGGTGGAAGGATTCGACGTCCGGGCGATAGGGCGCGAAGGGCAGCATTTGAAATTTTGTATGGACGCCGGAGCGCAGCCGATACAGGCTATCGGCTGGAACATGGCCGAAAGAGGCGTCATGGTGGACCGAGGTCCCGTTGATATTGCGTATATGCCGGAACTCAACGAGTGGAACGGGAAAATCTCGGTGCAGTGCAAACTGGCGGAGCTGCGTTCCTCTGAAGGCCAGAGCCCGATCCTGACACGGGATATTCTCGGCGGCATTTATCTTGCGTTGAAGAAAATGCCGAAGCTTTCCGGAGAGGTAGGGCGATTGGCGAAGCAATGCGCCGTTTCCGACGGTACGATGAAGGCAGCGCTCAAAGTTTTCGAGGAATTGGGACTGGTCCAGCGGGGGGCGGAGGGCTTTCGCCTTGCGCCGACGCCAAAGCAGAAGCTGAATCTGGAGGACTCCGAGACGTACCGAAAAAGCGCTGCCGAATTGCAGAAATAACAAAAAAGCGAACATAGATACATTTTTAGGAAAATGTGGTACAATAGAACAAACAAACTCCTTTTTGAAGGTGGGAAAATTATTGCTGGTACTTGGGATTGATCCGGGCACGGCGATTTGCGGATACGGATTCGTCGAGGCGGGCCAGGGGAGCCGCTTGATTCCCCATGAATACGGCTCTGTCACGACAAGTTCGAAAGCGCGGATGCAGGATCGGCTGATGAAGCTTTACGACGAGATTGACGCGCTGATCAAAACATATAAGCCCGACGCTATGGGCGTTGAGCAGCTTTTTTTCAACCGCAACGTGACGACGGCGATTCCTGTGGGGCAGGCGCGAGGCGTCGTATTGCTGGCGGCGGCGAAAAACAACCTGGAAATTGTCGAGCGGACGCCGCTTCAGGTCAAGCAATCGGTGACCGGCTACGGGAAAGCGACGAAGGAGCAGGTCATTTACATGGTCACGAAGCTCCTGAATTTACCAAAACCGCCGAAGCCCGACGACACGGCGGACGCGCTGGCTGTTGCGATATGTGCGCTGCATGTCATGGACAGCCCGGAATGGAGAAACCGATAGGAGGATAAGCTTCAGTATGATTGGTTTTTTGCGGGGGAAAGTCGTTCAGCTTTTGACGGATTATTGTCTTTTGGACGTCGGCGGAGTCGGCTATCGCGTTTTTATTCCCACATCGACGCGAAGCCGGCTGAAAACCGGCGAGGAAGCAATGCTATATACGCATCTTTCCGTGCGCGAGGATGCGATGACGCTTTACGGCTTCGAGAGCCAGGAAGAATACCAAGGATTCCAGATGCTGATTTCCGTCTCCGGCATCGGGCCGAAGGTGGCGCTCGGCATCCTGTCGGCGATTACCGTGAGCAAGCTGTTCCAGGCAATCCACGGAAAGCAGATCGCCGTTTTGACCAAGCTGCCGGGCGTGGGCAAGAAATCGGCGGAGCGCATGATCCTGGAATTGAAGGATAAAGCGGCGGAGCTTGACGGCGCGGAAGGGGAGATTGAAGCTCCGGCGGAGGAAATCGGGGACAGCCTTTCCGACGCGGCGGCGGCCCTCTCATCGCTCGGCTATTCGCAGGCGGAAATCTCGTCCGTCCTGCGCCGCGTGAAAGAGCCGGTTTCCACAGAGGAAGCTGTCAAATACGCGTTGAAGGAATTCGCGGGGAGGAAGCAATAAGTGGAAGAACAGGAAGGCCGCATCGTGGCCAAGGAGGAGCAGCCCTCCGACGACTGGCAGTTCAGCCTGCGCCCGCGAAAATTCCGCGAATACATCGGGCAGGACAAAGCGAAGGAAAACTTGTCCGTTTTTATCCAGGCCGCGATGAAGCGCGGGGAAGCGCTCGATCATGTGCTGCTTTCCGGGCCTCCAGGATTAGGGAAGACGACGCTGGCCGCAATTATCGCCAACGAAATGGGCGTGAATTTCCGCGTGACAAGCGGTCCCGCCATCGAGCGGTCGGGCGACCTTGCCGCGCTTTTGACAAATCTCGGCGAGAAGGACGTCCTGTTTATCGACGAAATCCATCGCCTGTCCCGCAGTGTTGAGGAAGTGCTGTACTCCGCGATGGAGGATTTCGCGTTGGACATCATTATAGGTAAAGGCCCGAGCGCACGCTCGATACGATTGGACATTGCGCCGTTTACGCTGGTTGGAGCGACGACGAGGGAAGGCGCGCTGGCGGCGCCCCTTCGCGATCGTTTCGGCGTGTCGCTGCGGCTCGAATATTACAAGCCGGAATCG
>JAGAZS010000143.1 GCA_017939945.1 Schwartzia sp. (in: firmicutes) | reverse complement strand
CCTTCATGCCGCAGCAGAATGCCGCGAACTCGTCGCCGCCAATCCGGGCCACCACATCTTCCTCGCGGGTATTGTGACGCACAACGGCCGCGAAAATGTCTGGGCTACAAAACACCATTTGAGGTTTATCATTCAAAATCGTTGCACTTAGCTTGACAATTCGCCGCAAAAAAAACCGCGAAGCAGGAAACTTCGCGGGTTCTCTTCAATATATAAGTATGAAAAAGCAACAAATTACACGCAAAGATTATACAACATGGGACGCTCCTTACCATCTGTTCATCTTGCAAAAAATAGACACATTGGGGATATTTTTGAAAATAGCGGCGGATGCCAAATCAGTCCCTCTGTCAGCCCTACGGGCTTAAAGGCTGAAATGAAGCCCAAAGATGAAGAATAGACCTTTCGACGCAAGAATGATATAATTTCAAGGTAATATATTTCATCCTGCTGAGGAGGTAATCATCAAAATGAGTTGGCATATTGGCGTCATCACTCCGGGCGAAATCGCCGAACGCGTCCTGATGCCGGGCGATCCGCTCCGCGCAAAGCATATCGCGGAAACCTTTCTCGAAAACCCGAAAGAGTATTCCCATGTCCGAAACATGCTCGGATTCACCGGCACCTACAAAGGCTGCCGCGTTTCCGTGCAGGGCTCCGGTATGGGCATGCCGTCCATGTCCATCTACGCGACCGAGCTTATCAGGGACTACGGCGTGAAAAAGATTATCCGCACCGGTACCTGCGGCGCGCTCCAGACGACCATCCATGTCCGCGACGTCGTCATCGCGCAGGCCACGACCACCGATTCCAGCATGGTGCGGAACATCTTCACCCACGGCATGACCTTCGCGCCGACAGGTACTTATACCCTGCTGGAAAAAGCCGTCGCCAGCGCCCGTTCTCTGAAGGTTCCCTTCCACGTCGGCAACGTGCTTTCGCAGGATCGCCTGTACGACGATGAAATCGACCTCAATAAGCTCTCCGCCTACGGCGTGCTCGCCGCCGAAATGGAAACGGCGGCGCTCTATCTCGTTGCCGCAAAATACCAGATTGAGGCGCTCGGCATCTTCACGGTCAGCAACCATATCCTGACCGGCGTGGAAACCTCCGCAAAGGACCGCGAAACCTCCTTCAACGACATGGCGCACATCGCGCTGGAAACGATCATCGCCGACGACTGAAACTGTCACACAAAAATTTTGAAGTAAGAAGAAATAGGACAAAGAAAACTCGCGGAGCAGACTCCCTGCCGCCGCGAGTTTTCTTTTTCCTGACCTTTATGATTTATCTTTATTTTCCTCTTTTATCTTCCCCTTCTCCGAAAGCCCCGGCGCCGCGAAACCATAATCGAACTGGGTAATCTTGTCCGCCTGCACTTCAACGTTTTGCACCGTATACAGCTTCATGCCGATAGTGAAGAGCTGATACATATCCCATCCCCGGAGGACTTTCTGGAGCTCCTGCCCCGCTTCTGTCCTGTCCGACTCGCCGCTCAGATTGCCGCCGCCCGGCATCAGAATCACAAGAAAATATTTGCCTTCCGGAACGCCTGTGAACGAATACGTCCCATCCTCGGCGCTTCGGGTAATGAACACATCCGCGTTCGTCGGCGCGATGCCGTCCTTATACCATGCGGTCAGCTCGTCCTGCGACAACGCGTTCATGTCTGCCGCACGAGAAATCAGTTGCAGTTCGATCGTCTTGTCCACTTTCGGCTTCTCGCCGCCAAGCGAAACGCCGAGACCGGCCGCGCTCCTATTCCCCCGGCCGTTGTCTTGCACGACCACGTTCAGCCCCAGATCCAACGGCCCCCTGACCTTGCCCTCGACGCTGCCGTCCGCCGCGCTCGCCGTACCCGTCATAAGCAAGAATGCCGCCGCAAAAGCCGCCAATTGTTTCGTCATAAATAAAACCTCCCCATACTCATCTACGGAGAGGTTTCGACAAAAAATCCTTATTTCCTCTTTTCTTT
>JAGAZS010000142.1 GCA_017939945.1 Schwartzia sp. (in: firmicutes) | reverse complement strand
CATCAATAGAAAGCTCAGGATTACGCCCGCCGTCTCCGCGAGCCACGAAACGATAACGCCCGGCACGATACCGAAAATCACGCCGTTCGCCGTCGATATGAAGATAGACGGCAAAAAGCCGAGGGCGTTGACAAGTACGTCAAGGCAAAAGCTGAACAGCATCGCCCAAACGCCGAAGGAGCGGATATAATCAATCGTTTCCTGCATATTCCCACAGGTCATAATATGCCAGAGACGAGCGCAATGTTCGGGGCAGAGCAGCCAAATGCCCGCAACCAGCAAAACGAGCAGCACAAGCGCAACGAGCCTGACCGTGCCTTCCGATTTGACGCGCAAATTTATTCCCCCATTGTTTTTATAATACGGAAATCATAACGATACATTCTGAAAAAAGAATATTACGCGTCCAATATCTTTCCGAAACGATCGCTGTAATTCAGCCGCAAAACCTCCAGCACATAGCGCATATCCTGTGCCTCTTCCATTGTCTCCATCGCCGCGCGTCGTGCGCGAATCAGAATATCTGTGTCTCGAAGCACGTTCGCGATTTTAAGATCACCGAGCCCATGCTGCATCGAGCCGAAAAACTGCCCCGGCCCGCGCAGCCGCAAATCCTCTTCCGCAAGATCAAAACCACTGGCGGTACGTTCCATCGCGCGAAGTCGCTCATTCTCTGCGCCCTCTCTCCCGCCGCCGATCAGGATACAGTACGATTGGAACTGCCCCCGCCCGATGCGGCCGCGAAGCTGATGAAGCTGCGCAAGGCCGAACCGCTCGGCATGCTCCACCACCATGACGGTCGCGTTCGGCACATCCACACCGACCTCGATAACCGTCGTTGCGACGAGAAGCTTCGTTTCACCTTCGTAAAACGCACGCATGGCCTCTTCTTTTTCCTTCGGCTTCAGCTTTCCGTGCACTAATCCGCAGGGAATGCCCCAAAATATGCCGCCGGAAAGTTCTTCGTAAATTGCCTCCGCCGACGGCAGATCCGATTCCTCGCTTTCCTCGATTAACGGACAGACAACATAGGCTTGTCTCCCCGCCTCGATTTCCTTTTTCACGAAATTGTATATCAGCCCGCGCCGCTCTTCTGTGCGAACGAACGTCCGCACCGGCTTCCGTCCCGGCGGCAAGCCCTCGATGCGCGAAACGTCGAGATCGCCGTAAACCGTCAAAGTCATCGTGCGGGGAATCGGCGTCGCTGTCATAACGAGAACGTCCGGCGTCTTTTCTCCCCGCTTTTTCAGCTCGGCGCGCTGGGCGATGCCGAAACGATGCTGCTCGTCGGTCACGACAAGCCCCAATTCGTCGTAGCGCACCTTGTCCTGGATCAGCGCATGCGTCCCGATAACAATATCAATCTCATGCGCCGCGATGGTCGCAAGCGTTTCTTCATGCTGCTTCGGTGTAAGCTTGCCGGAGAGAAGCCCGATGCGAATTCCCGTATCCGCTAAAAGCCGAGAGAATGTCTCGCTGTGCTGGCGCGCAAGGATTTCCGTCGGCGCCATCAGCGCGCCCTGATAACCATTTTCTACAGTCTTGACCAAAGCGAGAAGCGCGACGGCTGTCTTGCCCGATCCAACGTCGCCCTGCACGAGTCTCCGCATCGGCGTCTGCTTTTCCATATCGGCGACAATCTCTTTCCACGCCTTTGCTTGCCCGTCCGTCAGTCGAAACGGAAGCGCAGCTTCGACTTTTTTTACAAGACTTCCGTTCATCAAGTGGCGGACGCCTTGCTCTTTTTCCTGCGTCTTCTTTTTCAGAAGCAATAAACCACACTGAATCAGGTACAGTTCTTCAAACGCTAGCCTATTCCTCGCCTCCGACAATGCTTTCATCGACGGCGGAAAATGCACGAAACGGAATGCCTCGTCGCGCCCCATCAAAGCATAACGGGAACGCACGCTTTCGGGAATCACTTCGGGCATTTCCGGCTTTTTTTGAATCGCCTGCCTCATCAGGTCGCGAAGAAAATGTTGCTTCAGGCCGGACGTTGCCGCGTAAACGGGAAGCACTTTGCCCCGTGTAACCGCGTCTCCCTCTTCCAACACCTCAAATGCCGCCATTTGGGTCATCGCGAGGACGCCGCGCCCGCCGTAAGCATACTCTACTTTCCCAGTCGCGAGGACACGCCGCCCGACGACAAGTTTTTTTGCAAGGTACGGTTGGTTAAACCATGTCATTGACAGAAAGCCCGTGCCGTCGTTCAGGCGCACGGTCAAGACGCTCATGCCCCGTGCCGCCTTCCGCTCGCTCGCGTGGACAATCGTGCCGAGAACGGTGGCCTCCATTCCCGCCGAGAGTGTCGAAAACTGACGTACCGTACTTTGGTCGATATAGGCGCGCGGATAATAAGACAGCAAATCAAACAATGTCACAATGCCCAGACGCGAAAGAGCCGCCGCTCGTTTCGCGCCGACGCCTGAAAGCCCGCCGACGCCGTCCAAAAGCTCCATCCGTTTCCTCCACATTTCTTCATTAAATATAACTGCACCAAAAATATATGCACTACCAATGCGAACAAGTATATCGTAAAGCGCCCGCACTGTCAACGATATGCGGCTGTTGAGGAAGTGTTGTCTTATTTCCCTTATTTCTTTGAAAATTTCGGGCTTGACGAATTCGTCGGAAAGCTGTATATTGATAATGAAAATTAAAATGATTATAAAACTCATAATGAACAGGAGGAAATCAGAATGACATTACGGGAAGGCATGTCCGGGCAGCGGTTCATTATCCGCTCCGTCGCGGACTCACCCTTGAAAAATCGGCTGATGACGATGGGACTTGTCCCCGGCACTGCGGTGACGGTGCTTCGTTCCGCGCCTCTCGGCGATCCGATGGCGCTGCGCGTGCGCTCATACCATCTTGCGCTTCGCCGGGACGACGCTGCTTCGATTGAGGTTGAAGCAATAGCATAAATTTATGTAGTAAGAAAATTGGATTTTCTTACTTTCTTACTACAAAAAATTCTTGGTATAAAAAATAGCGTTTTTCATAGGAAGGAAATGACTCTACCATGTCTTCATTAGCAGTCGCTCTGACGGGCAATCCGAATACGGGAAAATCCATCATCTTCAACGAATTGACGGGAATGCGGCAAAAAATCGGCAACTGGCCGGGCGTAACCGTCGACAAAAAGTTTGGCTACCTTGAACATCAGGGACGGCACATCTCGGTTGTCGATCTGCCGGGCACTTACAGCGTAAACGCGCGCTCGCCGGAGGAAAAAATCGTCATCGACTATCTGCTGAACGAAAAGCCCGACCTCGTGGTGGACGTGCTGGATTCCTCAAACCTCGAGCGAAATCTTTATCTGACCATCCAGCTTCTTGAAAAAGGCATCCCTCTGTTGCTCGATCTCAATATGCAGGACGAAGCGAAGCGTCATGGCATCCACGTGGATACGGAAAAGCTTGGCGCAGCTCTCGGCATGCCAGTAGTGGAAACGACGGCGCGAAGCCGCAGCAGCATCAACACATTGCTCGACGTCTTCACCTCCACCATGATGGAAAAATACAAGCCCAGCGAGAAAGTGTGTGCGCATATCGCCCGCATCGAAGAACTCCGCAAAAGCGGCCTTTCCGAAGCTGCTCTCGAAGAAAAAATCATCGAGGAGCGGTACGCGTTCATCGACGGCGTCGTATCGGAATGTGTTTCCGTGGCGGGCGTCGGCTCGGAAATGTCGGAAAAAATCGACGCGGTACTGGCAAACGGCTGGACTGCACTTCCTCTGTTCCTCGTCATGCTCTACGCGGTGTTCCAGATTACCTTTGAATGGATCGGGCAGCCAATGGCCGACGCGTTGGACGATTTCATCGGCGGACCTCTTACCGATACCGTAACCGAAACACTCGAATCGTGGGAGGTTGCCGACTGGATGCAATCGCTGATTGTCGACGGTGTAATCGGCGGCGTCGGCGGCGTACTGACCTTCGTCCCCCTGATTTTTGTACTTTTTTTCTGCCTGAGCTTCCTCGACGGCACAGGCTATATGGCACGTGTCGCCTTCATCACTGACCCGATCATGCGCCGCGTCGGTCTGACCGGCAAAGGCATCATGCCACTGATGATGGGCTTTGGCTGCGCCGTGCCGGCCATCATGGGCGCTAGAGCGCTGGACTCGGAAAAGGACCGCATGACTTCAATCCTCGTGACGCCGTTTTTGACCTGCGGCGCGAAACTGCCGATCATGGCGCTGTTCGCCGCGATGTTCTTCCCGGACAATGCCGCGAACGTCGTCTTTGCCATGTATATTCTCGGCGTCGTCATGGCGATTGTCGCCGCGAAACTTTTGGGCGGTACGCTTTTCCAAGAAAAAGGCTCGACTTTCCTGCTGGAGCTTCCTCCCTACCGTCTGCCAGACGCTAAAACCGTTCTTTTGGAAACCTGGGACAAAGGCAAAGGCTACCTGATCAAGGCCGGAACGATTATCTTCGCGATGTCCGTCCTGATTTGGTTCCTCGGCAACTTCAATTTCGACGGCATGACTGAGGAAATGAATGAAAGCTTCCTTGCTGCCCTCGGAACGGGGATGTCAAAACTGTTCATCTTCCACGGCTTCGCCACATGGGAAGCGGGCGCCGCTGCCCTCACGGGCATTCTCGCCAAGGAAACCGTAGTCTCGACAATGGGAATCCTCTATGGCGTCGGCGAAATCTCCGCCGAGGCCGAGGACGCAGTGGAAACTGCTGCTACATTGATGCAGAGCGGCATGGCGACGGCGTTCACCACTCTGTCCGCCGTTGCATTCATGGTCTTCTCCCAGCTTTATACGCCCTGTGTCACTGCCCTCGGCACAATCAAGAAGGAAACAGGCTCGTGGAAATGGATGGGCTTCTCCGCCGCGTATATGTTCGCCGTTGCGTGGGTGGTGTCACTGCTCGTCTATCAAGGCGGACGGCTGCTTGGCTTCCAATAAGGAGGTTTTCGAAATGGCTACATATATTTTGGGCGCTTGCGTCGGAGCCGCGTTGCTCCTCGCTGTCCGCCACATTTACCAAAACTTTGCCGACGGAAAGCACGACTGCTGCGGCACGGAATCCAGCTGTACAAACTGTTCAAGCTGTCCGCATTGCGGAAAATAAACAGGCATATCAAAACTCCCTTCGTCAGCTTTTCATCGAGACGAAGGGAGTTTTCTTCTTCATGGTATTATTATTTGATAATCCCCAGTTCCTCCAGCAGCGCGAAGTCGATATGCGTGGAAAGTTCCGGATGGCGTTTCAGATAGCCTTGATGCTCCTCGTCCGCCGGGTGGAAGCTTTTCAGCCGCATAGCCTCCGCATAGCACTGTCTCGGACCGTTCGGGTCATGGTTCGGGTCGTTGACCGTCAACGCCGCGTTTGTCGCGGCAGGGACCTTTTTTCGGTTGCGGATGAAGTTCATATGATAATCGACAATCGGCTCGTCTTCCGCCGAATCGTAGTAAACTCCGCTCCTGTACATCGGTCCCTCGCATTTTCCCTGACGATCCTTGCTGTAGGGATTAGTCACGGTAAAAAGGATGTCCATCAACATCGAGACGTCGATTTTTTTCGGATCGAAGCTGACCTCCACCCCCATTGCCGCTCCTGTTTTTCCGCGAATTACCTCCTCATACTGCGGCGCCTCGACCTCGGAATTGATATATCCCGCTGTCGTCGACACAACACCTTGCACCCGCGAGAAAACCTCCTGAAGCTCATGGAAGCTCCCGCCTGAAAAATAGATCTTTTTTGTGTACATGAAAGCCCCCTCCATATCTTTATTTTCAAGAAAAGCGCCGTTCTTCGCAAAACGGCGCTTTCTTCTTATTTCTGGATTTCCGGATGAAACAAATCGACATGGCGCGTTGCCGCCCGTTCAATATCGAACATATTGATAAGCTCGGCCACGGCCTGCGTCGGCGAAACGACGCCCTTTAGGACGGCTTCCTTGATCTCCGGCATACGTCCCTGAATCACGGGATCGTCGAAGAACAGATTGTGAAGATGCTCGTCCACCATGCTGTACACCCAATCGAGAAGCTGCGTCTCACGACGGCGCTGGAATACTCCGGAATCATGCGTTACCTTCTCGAAGGCGCGAATGATGTCCCAAAGCTCCTTCAGTCCCGTCTTTTTGAGCGCGGAAGCAAGATAGGCGTGAGTCTGCCAGCCCTCGGTAGCCGGACGGATGAATTCAATCATGCGCTCATATTCTCCGCGCGTGACTTTGGCCTTAACATAGTTGTCGCCGTCCGCCTTATTGACCACGATGGCGTCCGCAAGCTCCATGATGCCTTTTTTTATCCCTTGCAAATCGTCGCCCGCGCCTGTGAGCACCACGAGCATGAAGAAATCGACCATCGAGCGCACCGTGGTCTCGGACTGGCCGACGCCCACCGTCTCGACAAGGATCACATCATAGCCCGCCGCTTCGCAGAGCAGCATCGTCTCGCGGCTCTTCCTCGCGACGCCGCCAAGCATTCCCCCCGCCGGGGAAGGCCGGATAAAAACCTCCGGTCTTCTCGACAGGGTTCCCATACGAGTCTTGTCGCCGAGTATCGAGCCCCGCGTGACGGAGCTGGTCGGATCGACCGCGAGCACCGCGACGTGGTGCCCCATGTCGCAGAGCATATTTCCGAACGCTTCAATCAACGTACTTTTGCCTGCGCCCGGAACGCCGGTTATGCCGATCCGGAGTGCTTTTCCCGTTTTCGGGAGCAGTCCCTGGAGAACGCGCTGGGCTCTCGGAAAATGCGCGGGGTTGTTGCTCTCGATCAATGTAATCGCTCGCGAAAGCATTACCCTGTCACCTTTGCCGATGCCTTCCACGTATTCATCAACCGTGGGCTCCCTCCGACGCTTCGGCTTCAACGCCCCGCTTTTGATGGCGGGATTCACATTGCCGATGGTCGTGTCGGTGATGCCTTCGATGCCGCTCATTACGCCGCACGCGAATTTATCGTCGTTTTCGTCGGGCGCCCACTCCGGTTTTGAGGTCGTATACTCGGGCATAATCTCAACCCTCCGCCGCAGCTTCTTCTTTCGCGCGCTTGATGAGGATGTTCAGGAGCGTAATGCCCGCCTCGGGGATATTCGTGCCCGGCGCGAAAATCGCGACCGCGCCGCCCTCGTAAAGATGGTCGTAATCCTGAACCGGGATGACGCCGCCGATGGCGACGAGGATATCCTCGCGGCCGCGTTTCTTGAGTTCCTGTACGAGCTCCGGAAGCAGTGTGTTATGACCGGCTGCCAGAGAGCTGAAGCCGACCATATCGACGTCGTTGTCCACCGCGTCCTGCGCGGTCTCTTCCGGCGTCTGGAACAGCGGCCCGACGTCGACGGTCCAGCCCATATCCGCGAAGGAAGAAGCGATAACCTTCTGCCCGCGGTCGTGGCCGTCCTGCCCCATCTTCGCAACGAAAATACGCGGGCGACGTCCTGTGATGTTCTCAAACTGATCGGCAAGCGCACGCGCCTTGTCCAGCGCGGTCTTGTCTGTGAACTCGGAGGAATAAACGCCGGAAATCGTATGGATAACCGCCTGATAGCGGCCGGATACTTTCTCGACGGCGTCGGAAATCTCGCCGAGGGAGCAACGAACGCGAGCGGCCTCGACGGCACACTCGAGCAGGTTGCCGTTCTTGCGATCCTCGGCGGCCTTCGTGATATGCTCCAAAGCGGCGCGGACGTCGTCCTCGTTGCGCTCGCGGCGCAGCTTCTCGAGACGTTCGACCTGCGCGTTGCGAACGGCGGTGTTGTCGATAGCGAGGATTTCCAGCGGATCCTCCTTATCCAGACGATACTTGTTCAGGCCGATGATCGCCTCGTTGTTGGAGTCAATGCGAGCCTGACGGCGTGCCGCGGCTTCCTCGATACGCATCTTCGGCAGGCCCGTCGGGATAGCTTTCGCCATACCGCCAAGAGCCTCGACTTCCTGGATATGCGCCCAGGCGCGGCGAATGATCTCGTTGGTGAGGGCCTCGACAGAGTAGGAGCCGCCCCACGGATCGATGATCTTGCAGACGCTGGTCTCGTCCTGGATATAGAGCTGCGTATTGCGGGCAATACGAGCCGAGAAGTCCGTCGGCAACGCGATGGCCTCGTCGAGAGCGTTGGTGTGCAGCGACTGGGTATGGCCGAGAGCCGCGCCCATCGCTTCCATCGCCGTGCGGGCCACGTTGTTGAACGGATCCTGCGCGGTGAGGGACCAACCGGAGGTCTGGCTGTGGGTACGCAGCGCCATCGACTTGTCGTTGGTGCCGCCCATCTGCTTGACGATCTTCGCCCAGAGCACGCGAGCCGCGCGCATCTTCGCGATTTCCATGAAGTAATTCTTGCCGATGGCCCAGAAGAAGGACAGACGCTTCGCAAAGGCGTCGACCTTCAGGCCGGCCTTGATACCGGTGCGGATATACTCGAGACCGTCGGCCAGTGTGTAGCCCAGCTCGATGTCGGCCGGAGCGCCCGCTTCCTGCATGTGGTAGCCGGAAATCGAGATGCTGTTGAACTTCGGCATATAGTTCGTGGTGTACTCGAAAATATCGCCGATGATGCGCATGGACATATCCGGCGGGTAAATGT
>JAGAZS010000141.1 GCA_017939945.1 Schwartzia sp. (in: firmicutes) | reverse complement strand
CGCGACTCTGGTATAGCCGTTGGCGAGCAATGTTTCCAGCGCTTCTTCCACCGACGGCATTTCGAGCCCCGCTTCCTGGATGCGTTTTCGCATGACGCGGGAGGGGTACGCCTCGAAAATGTCGGCTTCGGGATTTTCCTCGGCGATGGCGTCCATGATCGGCTCGATGGCCGCGCGGCGGGATTCCTGCCGCGCAGCGCCGTAAGAAACCACCAGCAGCGCGTCCTTGTCCGCGCGTTCCGCCATCGACGGTTCGTCATGCGACAGCACGCCGATTTGCGACGCGCGCAAAAGCGCCGTCGTCGGACATTTGACGTCCTCGTGCAGTTTGTAGCCTGCGCCGTGGTGCATACGGGCAAGCCGCATCTTGTCCTTTTCCATCCCGTTTCCTCCAAGCGTCATTCATCGAATGAATATAATCGTGAAATTATCATCATTTATTTCATTATATAGGGTGTCTGTCCTTTCTGTCAATGACAACTGCATTGTTTCGTTTCGCAAAAAAATCCGGGCAACTGCTCGGATTTTTTTGCGAAACAATATATATCGTCACATTACTGTGCGAATTGTACGTAGGATTGCCCCAGCGTCTCCCGCAGGCGGCCGTCCGCAGCGGCGTTTTTCAGATCCTCGGCGCTCATCCACCGGAATGCGACGGGTTTCGGCGTGCAGCCGGGGAATTCTTCCAACTCGATCCTGTCATAGCGGGCGGCGTCGATTTCCACGACTGCGTCGTTTCCCTGTTGCGGCAGATAATAGCGCTCCCTGGTGCTGCCGTCGTATCCGCTCATGATCTTCTCATAACTGGCCAGCCGCGTTACATACAGCATGCCGTCGGCAAAAGTCAGCGCGTATTTCGTCGTGGTCAATTCGTATTCGGTATTGTAGACGTTCTCCTGGAAAATGTAGTGATAGAGGTTGTTTTTTGCGTCGTAGAGCGTAGTCAGCGGCTGGCCGGAGGGATCCTGCGTTGCGAGTATATCCGGTACGGATATCCCGCCAAGGGCGATTTCCCCGGCGAGACCTTTTCCGTCCCCGGTCAGCTCCTTGACCAGCAGTCTGGGGCCGCCCTCGGCCCAGCCGCGCCTGACCTTCACGACTTCCAGCCGACCGTTGCGATCGAGGTCTGTAATCGCGTATCGCCATTCGTCCGAATTCTTTTCGCGCTCCGGCAGGACGAACCAGCCGTCATAGACCATGGCGGTCTTCGTCAGAATATCGATCTGGAGCTCCGGCGCCAGCGGCGCGGCAAAGGCGGCGGCGGAAATCGTCAGGGCGGCGCAGAGCGCGGCGGCGGTCTTTTTCAGCAGTTTCATAACGTATTCCCTCCCGAATCATATTTTGATTTTTCACGATATGGATATTTCGACGCAAAAACGCTTTTTCCTTCTTTTCGCGCATTGCCGAAGTAGAATTTTTAGCATATAATAATAAAATCAGTTGGGAAACAATCAAGAAGTTTGAGGATATTTGAAATGAAGATTATCGCGATGACAAATAAAAAGGGCGGCGTCGGCAAGACGACTACCGCGCTTTCGACGGCGGCCTATCTCGGGCAATGCGGTTTTTCCGTGCTGGCCATCGACATGGACGCCGAGCGCATTGTGAAGGAATACATCGAAGGACCAACCATCTTTGAACTGGTAAAAAACGGAACGTCCGCAACGTCCTATCTTGCCCAGGCGCGGGACATGG
>JAGAZS010000014.1 GCA_017939945.1 Schwartzia sp. (in: firmicutes) | reverse complement strand
GTACGGGAACCACGCGAGCAGATCGCCCATCGCCGCGCCCGCGAACTTCATCATCACCTTTTTCCCGTTTGCGTCGTAGTCATGGGAAAAGACGAGCTTCGTCTCCAGAGGCGGCTCGTCTTTATCTTTGCGCTTTTTCTGCTCCTCCTCGTCAGGCTCCTCGTAAACCTCCAGCCGGAAGTTGACGAAATACCGCTTCGTGCTCGTCGCGACCACGCCGGACGCCTTGGCGTCGTAAACCGTCAGCGCGGCGTCCCGGTCGATGAACCGCACGCGGTAATTTCCCTCCGGCACCGAGACCCGAAGCCCCGCGTTGAAATCGAAGCGAATCCCCTCGACGGGCGCTTCCTGCGTCAACGTCTGCGGCGGATCGAAAGTCATATACGGTTCTTTTTTCGGCGCTTTATTTTCTTCCATTCCTTTGCCTCCTGTGCCCTTGTTCCGGGTCCAGCTTGTAATCCTGCATCAGCTTCCCGATCGTCTGGCAGACCTGCCCGGAGCTGATGAACCGCGTGCACTCGAACTCGCGCTCCGTGTTCTCATGGCGCGGGCACCAGCTGAAATCCGCGTGCACGAATTCCTCGCTGCTGTCCGTCCAGCAGCCGTTGCAGACATGGAAATTGATCACGCGGTACGGCGTGTGGAACTCATTGTGCGGCAGCGTGAACCCGGAAATCATCACCACCGGCGTCCCCGCGCCCCATGCCAGCCACGACAGCCCGCTGGACAGCCCGACGAAAAAATCGGCATGGCCGAGGAAATCGACCCGCTCCTGCAGCGGCCGGTCGCCGGTGAAATCCTCCGCGCCGTAAGGAATCGTGTTCCAGTGCCGCCCGTAGCCGTGGCACTTCTCCTTGTCGATGCAGAGCACGCGGTAGCCCAGCGCCTTCAGGAAATCGATCGTCTCGATCCAGCCTCGCGGATTGTTCCAATACTTGGCCTGGCTCGTGGCCTGCGCCGCGATGCAGACATACGGCTCCTCGATCGGCCGCTTTTTCGACGGCGTCAGAATAGGGCGCTGTTCCGCGACGTCGAGGCCGAGGATGTACGGGATATTGAGCTGCAGGCCGATCACGCGGAAATCCGTCGGCTGGTGGAACCGGTCGTCGGCGGGGAAGAAGATGCCCATATAATAAGTCGCGTAGCAATTCTCGGGCTCCGTCCCCGGCTGGATGAAACGGATCTTCGGATACGCGGGCTTGAACAGCGCGGCGATCTTCTCGCTCATCGAGCAATACACCGTGCAGCCGTGCTTCTTGCGGAACTCCTCGGCGTAAGGGAACCAGGCCAGGATATCGCCCAGCGTTCCCACCGGATAACGGATATGGACATTTTTTCCCTTCAGGTCGAGATCGTGGGTCAGGGAAAGCTGCCCGTCCTTCCATATCTCGACGCGGAACGGGATATAATACTTCTTCGTGCTCGTCACGAGCGCGTTCGAGACGTCCGCGTCGTAAAGGATCGAGCTGGTGCCGAGATCGGTGAACCGCACATGGTAATTCCCCTCCGGGATCAGCACCCGCGCCCCGTAATTGAAATCCAGCTTCACGCCCGGCAGCGTCGTCTCCAGCGAAACGGGCGCAGGATTGAAGCTGACATATTTTTTCTGCGGCGCCGAAGTTTCCGCCGTTTTTTGTTCTTCCATACGTTCACCGTCCTGATTGGTTATCTTTTGTTTCAAAAAAATTTGCAGTAAAAAATTTTTACTAAAAAATTTTTTTGTGATCGTGCTTTTGTTGTTTCGGCAGGGATTCGCGGGGATGTGACGAAACGGAATTCGACTTCGAGGCGGGGGATTGATTGACTCTGCGCTACGTTGACGGTTCTTTAGCCTTCCCCTTGAGGGGAAGGTGGCGCCCGCAGGGCGTCGGATGAGGTGTCTTTGAGGTTGCGCTGACGTTTAGCGTTGCGTTTTTCC
>JAGAZS010000140.1 GCA_017939945.1 Schwartzia sp. (in: firmicutes) | reverse complement strand
CATATCAAGGACTCCATTGGGCGTACATGGCAGTGCGGCACGATCCAGCTCGACATGATGCTGCCGGAGAAGTTCGACTTGACCTATGTGGGCGAGGACGGGCAGAAGCACCGCCCAATCATGCTGCACCGCGTCGTTTACGGCAGCATTGAGCGCTTCATCGGCATCCTGATTGAGAATTACGCCGGTGCTTTCCCGGTCTGGCTTGCGCCGGTGCAGGTGAAGATCCTGCCGATCACGGACAAGCACCATGATTACGCTTATGAATTGAAGAAAAAGCTCTTCGATCAGGGCATTCGCGTCGAGGTGGACGCGCGGAACGAGAAGATGGGCTATAAGATTCGCGAGGCGCAGGTCAAGAAGATTCCTTACGCGCTGGTGGTCGGCGATCAGGAAGTGGCAGACGGCACGGTGAACGTCAGGAAGTATGGCGAAAAGGACTCGGCGACAATGAAGGCGGACGAGTTCCTTGCGATGTTGGAGGAAAAAATCGCTACGCGGAACGCAAATTATTGATTGATGACGAGGCTGCATCATCAAGAGGAGAGGCGCATGGCTGGCAAATATCCGGTGCGGGTCTTTAAGTGCTCGAACGAAGAGTATCCCCGTTCCCTGATGGCGGAATGGCTTGAAGCGGTAAAAAAAGAAACGTCTCCCCCTGAAATGATTTTCGGGGAAACGGATATAGAAGGCGTCAGGCTGGATTTCAACTTCGGGCTGCGTCTTCAAATTCCCGCCTTGGGAGACGATACGCTTCATGTGGTCATAGGCAATGCGGAAAGCGGAGAGGTCTATTTTGACGAGGAAGTTTCCCGTGTCGTGCTGGTTTCGTTTGAAAAGTATTTCCTGCCGTGGCAGGTTGATATTTTTTACCACGGGACACAGATTTTTTCACATACATTCAATCCAGAAGGGCATGAGGTTTTTTTCAAGTTCCCGAAAACGACCATAGGGGATACTATCGCGTTGCTTCCGTATGTTGATGATTTTGCGAAACGATGGGGATGTTCGGCTCGCGTACTCGTTCCCGAATCTCTTCGTGAAATCGCGGAACGCAGCTATCCCAAGCTGTTCTTTACGGATTCCATGGACAAGTCGACCTACGCCACGTACTATATGAATGTCTGGATGGATATTTATATGCCCGGGGCTGCGCATGACGGTCGCATGACGCCGATGGAGCAGATGGGCAGGGCGATTTTGGGGACGCCGTATACGGTTTGCACCGCAAAGTTCAGGCCGAATAAACCGCGCACGATTCGAGAACCGTATGTTTGTATAGGTGTGCAGGCGTCGTCGCCATGGAAAGGTTGGCATTATCCCGGCGGCTGGGACGCAGTCGTTGATTATCTGAAAGGAGCCGGATATCGGGTAATCTGCATCGATCGTGATTATGAGGTTTTCGACAAAGAACTGATTATGAAGATTCCCGAAGGGGCAGAGGATTTTACGGGCAATATCCCGCTCACAGAGCGGATTAACTTGTTGGCATATGCGGAGTTTTTTATCGGGCTGGGAAGCGGGCTTTCATGGCTTGCGTATGCTGCTGGATGTCCGGTGGTCATGATTGTAGGCTTTACTTTGCCGTGGTTCGAGTTTGATACGCCGTATCGCGTTCAGAATTATTTGACTTGCTACGGATGTTTCAACGATGTGCGCGTCGATTACAAGGATGTTAAAAATTGCCCTTATCATAAGAATACGGACAGTCAGTATGAGTGCTCGCGATTGATTACATCCGATCAGGTTATTTCGACTCTCGAACGGCTTCGGAGGGATCTTTCAAGAAAAGGGGAATTCAGTCAGGAGTAAGGAGGTTGGCGCAATGAGGAAAAAGGTTTTCGGTGTATTGATCGGCTGCGCGTTGCTGTTGGGCCAATGCGGTACGGCCAGCGCGGATATTGGCGGAGAGATTGGCGTTTATGTGCCGGTGGGCGGCGGCGGCGGTTATTCACGGACGCGTGGCTCGGATGAGAGCTTTGCGTCGTTTTCCGTGGACAAGCTGGTTCATGAGCTGACGGTGCAGAAGAAAAGCGGGCGGCTCTTGATGGAGTTTCGCGTGTCCAACGGTTCTGATGCGCCGTATACTGTTGAGCATCAAACCGGGCAGGCATATGAATTCCTCGTTTTGGATAAGCGTGGAAAGGTTCTCTGGCGTTGGTCGGAAGGCGTGGCGTTTACGCAGGCGCTGACCAGTTCGACGATTGAAGCGCACGGTGAGGTTGTCTACAAGGCGGAAATCGCGCGCAAGGACTTCAAGAAATTCAAGGATGACGCCGTAGTAGTGATGGCGTATATTGTGGACACGCCCTATACGCTTTCGGCGGCGGTGCCGGAAACGGTGGAGACGAGTTCGAGCGGCGCGGCGGTTTTCGGCGCGATCGTGTTGGGGAGCGGGCCGATAGGCCGTTGGTAAAAAATCAAGGCCACCCGACTGACGGGTGGCCTTGATTGTATGATCATATTCATTTGTCCAGCCATTGATCCTTGGAATATACGCCCTTTTTTATTTTTTGGAGTTCGGCATTTTTGCGGACGCGTCGGAGACTTGCCGCGATTTCACCGGTGATTTTTTTCCCGCACGCTTTGCAGTATCGTCCGTGACTGATCTTTTTCCCGCAGGCTGCGCAGGGATATTTGATGTTTATATTGATTTCCTCAAGACGACCGGATTGGAGCATGGCAATGACCAATGATTTTTTCACTTCGAGGGCAGAGCAGATTTCGTCCACGCTGGAACGCGGGTTGTCACGCACATAGGAAGCGATTTCGTCCATTTGTTTCTCATGCTTCTGTGTACATTCGGGACAATATTTTCCCGTTCCCGAATTCAGGAAGAGCTTGCCGCAATCCGCGCAATTTTTAGCTGTTGGCGCCATCACAACCGACTTCCCTTTGACGCTGTTCTTATATTTATTATACCTTTTTTTTATGAAATTACAAGGCGCTTCCCTTGTGGTATAATTATAACAATCATCGGAATTCATGCGTTATAGAAGAAAGGGGATAGCACGATGAAGGTACTTATGGTCAACGGTTCGCCGCATCCGAACGGGAACACGGCGACGGCTCTCGCGGAAATGCAGAAGGTTTTTGAGGCGGAGGGGGTCGAGACGACGCTTATGCAGGTCGGCAGCAAGGCGGTTCGCGGCTGCGTGGCTTGCGGTTCGTGCCGGGAAAAAGGGAAATGCGTATTTGACGACGCGGTAAACGAGGCGGCGCCGCTGTTCGAGGCGGCGGACGGGCTGGTGATTGGAACGCCGGTCTATTATGCTTCGGCGAATGCGACGGTGGTTGCGTTCCTCGATCGTCTGTTCTTCAGCGCACCTTTCGACAAGACGATGAAGGTGGGAGCGTCGGTGGCTGTGGCGCGTCGCGGCGGCTGCTCGGCGACCTTTGACGAGATCAACAAGTATTTCACGATCAGCGGCATGCCTGTTGCGTCGAGCCAATATTGGAACAGCGTTCACGGCCTGACGCCGGGAGATGCTGCGCAGGACGCGGAGGGACTCCAGACTATGCGGACACTGGCGCGGAACATGACATTCCTGATGAAAAGCATCGCGCTCGGCAAGGAGAAGTTCGGTCTGCCGAAGCAAGAAGAAAAGGTTGCGACGAATTTTATCCGATGAAGCAAATCGGAAAGATACGAATATAGGATTTGGAAAATGCAAGAGCGGCTCTTTAACGGGTCGCTCTTTTTTGTTGGCAAAAATATTTTATATAACTCTTGACATTCTCAATTTAATTGTGTACAATCAAATCACAAAATAAATTTTACACAATTTAATTTTGCGAAATGAGGTGAATGAATGACAAAGGAACATCGGAAGCGGGATGTAATCGTAATCGGCGCCGGAATGGCGGGCTTGACAGCGGCGCTTTACGCGGGACGCAGCGGACTTTCCGTTCTGGTTTTGGAATCGGAGCTGGTCGGCGGGCAAATCGCGAATGCGGCGGGCATTGAGAATTATCCGGGAATTCCGGGGGTTGGCGGCGGCGAATTGATTTCCGCCGTGCAGACACAAGCGGAAAGCTTCGGAGCAGTGGTTGACGAGTTTGACGTGATTGTGCGTGTGGAACTTTCCAGGCAGCCGAAAATCGTCGAGACGGAAAGCGCCGTTTATGAAGCGGGGGCGGTGATTCTCGCCACGGGCATGAAGCGACGGAAATTGCCTTTGAAGGAAGCGGACCGTTACGAAGGGCGAGGCGTCCATTACTGCGAGCTTTGCGACGGACAGGCGTACCAAGGAAAAACGGTCGCGGTCATCGGCGGCGGCAACGCGGCGGTAGACGCGGCAGAGTACCTTTCCAAGCTGGCGTCGAAGCTTTACCTGATCCAGCGTTCGGAGCTTCGGGCGGACGCGGCTTCCGTTGAACGGCTTCGCGGCCACGAGAATGTGGAGTTGCTGCTCCAAACCGAGCCGAAGGCTTTGTCCGGAGATACGAAGCTGACGACAGTGACGCTTTTTGACCGGGAAAAGGAAACGACAAGAGAGATGCCTCTTGACGCGGTGTTCGTCAATATCGGCGTTGAACCGAATACGGCGCTTTTCGCCGATCAGGTGAAGCTGGATAAGGCGGGCAATATCGTCGCGGGCGAGGATTGCCGGACAAATCTCGACGGCGTGTTTGCGGCGGGCGACGTCCGCACAAAGGAAGTCCGTCAGCTCACCACGGCAGCGGCGGACGGTACGGTGGCTGCACTGGGCGCGGTGCGTTATCTGCGCTCGCTGGAAAACGGCAAGAAGAAATCAAGCAAGAAAACCAAGATGTAAAAAATCTTATTCCAAGAATTTTGATGTGAATTTTGTGAGGAGGAAAACAAAATGGTAAAAGTGTATTCGATGACGTCGTGCCCTTGGTGCGTAAAGGCGAAAAAGTATCTGGAGTCGAAGGGGATTGCATATCAGGATTGCAATATTGAGGAGGACGAGGCGGCGCGCGTGGCTTGCCAGCAGCTGTCCGGCGATCTGATGGTGCCGGTGATCACGGCGAACGACAAGGATTATGTGCTCGGCTTTGACAAGGCGAAGATCGACGCTTTGCTGGGGGCATAAAATGCGTCGGGCTGTAGCGGCGCTTGCTGCGGTTTGCGCGATTTACGTCTGCGTCCCCTCGGGGAACGCGGCGGAAGCGGGCGACGCGGGACAAATAGAAATAATGAACGAAAATGTTAAGAAAGAAGGAGAAACAATCATGAGCGTATATGATTTTTCGGCGAAAAACAGCAAGGGCGAGGAAATTTCCCTCTCGGAGTACAAAGGCAAGGTTCTCGTGATTGTGAACACGGCCAGCAAGTGCGGATTCACCCCGCAGTACGAGGAGTTGGAAGAGCTTTATAAAACTTACGGTGATCGCGGCCTCGTGATTCTCGGGTTCCCCTGCAATCAGTTTGCGGCGCAGGAACCGGGCACGAATGAGGAAGTGCAGACCTTCTGCCGCCTGAATTACGGCGTGACCTTCCCCGTCTTCGCGAAAGGCGACGTCCGCGGCGAGACGGCGCAGCCGCTGTTCAAGTATCTGACGAAGGAAAAGGGATTCAAGGGCTTCGACGAGAGCCATCCGGTGGCGAAGCCGCTGATGGAGGCGCTGCAAAAGAATTTCCCCGAATACCTGGAAGGGGATTCCATCAAATGGAATTTCACGAAGTTCCTGATCGACCGCGAGGGGAATGTCGTGGAGCGTTTTGAGCCGACCACCACGCCGAAGGCGATGGCGAAGGCCATCGAGGCGCTGCTGTGAGCGGCAGGACGGCAAGTTCCGGTGAATGCGAAGATATGCTGCTTCTTCGCAATCAGCTTTGCTTCCCGATTTACGCCTGTGCCCGGGAAGTCATCAAGGCGTACCATGAGCCGCTTTCCTCACTGGACCTCACCTATACCCAGTATCTTGTGATGATGGTGCTTTGGGAGGAAAAAAAGAAAAGCGTCCGGGAGCTGGGCGATTGCTTGTATCTCGACTCCGGCACATTG
>JAGAZS010000139.1 GCA_017939945.1 Schwartzia sp. (in: firmicutes) | reverse complement strand
GGGGGACCTCAAGGAGGTGACGGCCGGCAAATCATTTGACTATGAAGAACTATTGCGTAGCAGCATTTTTGGGGTCATTTGTCGTATGTGGATCCAAGTTTGCCAAAGTGCGACTGGACCTCGTACCGTCGCGATTAGTCGTATTAATGAGAAGTTGGAAGAAATGAGGTTGGACGGGAAATAATCCCGTTGGGAATTGACAGGAATAAAAGTCGGGAAAAGAGACGAACATGTCGAAACATTACAACGCCGAAACGGGAAGCAAGCTGACGCGAAAGGCTGCGCTCGGTTATGCCAAGTTATTCATTCGTATCGGCGGCGAATAATAAGGAATTAGGAGGAATCAAAGTGAAAACGAACATGAAAAAGGTATTTGTGGTATTGTATGCAATGTTGGCCTTGGCTTCCTTCAGCGTTGTCAGCGCCGCAAAACAGGAAGCATCGCCGGACTGGGTGAAAAACCTGCCGCAGGCGAAGACTGCGAAGCAGCTTTTCGTCGTCGCTGGCATCGGCAAGACAACCGCTTGGGTGTCTATGCACGAAAAGGATACGGACGGGAACTGGCGAATATTGATGACGACGCCGGGCTTTCTCGGCAAGGAAGGACTGGAAAAGACAAAAGAGGGCGATGCCAAGACGCCAATCGGGACGTTCCATTTCAACGCGGCCTTCGGCATCGCGAAGGATCCCGGTTGCGTCATTCCCTATAAGCAGGTTGACAAGAATATCTATTGGTCGGGAGACGATCGTCCCGGCATGAAGTACAACCAGATGGTCGACATCCGTGAGATGCCCGACCTTAATATTGAAGACAGCGAGCATATCATCGACTACGATCCGCATTATACGTACGCAATGAACATCAGCTACAACGAAGACGGCACGCCCGGCCTCGGTTCCGCTATCTTCCTGCACTGCTTCGGCCCGTACAAGCCGTACACAGGCGGCTGCGTCGCGATCCCCGTGGAAAATATGCGCTTCGTGATGCAAAATGTGCGTCCGGACTGCGTGATCGTCATTGATTACTTGAAAAAACTTTCGCCGGAGACGGCCGAGAAGTGGAAGATTTAGCATATTTTTCTGTGTAAGCAAAAGAAGTCGGCAGACGCCGGCTTCTTTGACCTATTGGCCAATTATTCTTTTTGGCAATTTTGCTTTTTATTTATCGGTTTTTCTGCTATACTTCTATATTGTGATGTTCCCGCATTATGTACGGGATTCCTCGGAAGAATATAAAAGCTTTGAACTGATAAAATAAAGGAAGATAGTTGATGGATAAACTGCTGGAAACTGTGCTATCCATATTGACGGGCTCGAAGATTACGCTGGAGATTTTTTTCCTTACGTTGGCGATGGCGTTGCCGCTCGGTTTTTTTGTGGCGCTTTTGCGGCTTTCCAGCATTCGACCGTTGGCGATCTTGATGGACGTCTATATTTGGATAATGCGCGGGTCTCCACTGATGCTCCAGCTTCTTTTTGTGTACTTCGCGCTTCCGATGGTGGGCGTGCGTTTTTCGGATATCGCCGCAGCTCTTCTGGCCTTTACTTTGAATTACGCGGCCTATTTTGCCGAAATCTTCCGAGCGGGGATTCAATCCATTCCCCGCGGGCAGTATGAGGCGGCGAAGACATTGGGAATGACCTACGCACAGACGATGAAGCGGATTATTTTGCCGCAAATGATTCATCGGACGCTTCCGCCTATCAGCAACGAAACCATTAATCTCGTCAAGGATACGTCGCTGATTTATATCCTGGCAATGAATGATCTCCTGCGCGTAGCGCGCACCATCGTGCAGCGGGATTTCGATATGACAGCCTTTTTTATTGCGGGACTGTTTTATCTTGTCATGACTGCGGTGCTGACGGCAATCTTCAAGCGGTTGGAGGCGCATTATGGAAAATACGACGAATAATGCGGAGTATATGTTGCGCGCTCGCGATATCCATAAATCTTTTCGTGAGAACGAAGTTCTGAAAGGCATTTCGTTGGACGTCTGCCGGGGGGAGGTACTTTCCATTATTGGACCATCCGGCTCCGGTAAAAGTACGTTGCTTCGTTGCCTGAATTATTTGGAGACGATTGACAGTGGCTCTATAGAAGTCAAGGGAAAATATCTCGTGAAAAACAACGATTCCGGGCGGGCGGAGTATGCACCAACAAAGGAAATGAAAGAGATGCTCGGTTGTATGGGTATGGTGTTCCAGCAATTCAATCTGTTTCCGCACATGACCGTTCTGGAAAATCTGATGGAAGCGCCGACGCAGGTCAAAAAGCAAACGGTCGAGGAAATCCGGCCTATAGCAGAGAATCTTTTGCGAAAGGTTGGGTTATATGAGAAGCGTAATGAGTATCCGTCACGGCTTTCGGGTGGGCAGCAACAACGCGTGGCGATTGCGCGGGCACTGGCAATGAAGCCGGACATTATGCTTTTTGACGAGCCGACATCGGCTCTCGACCCAGAACTGACAGTCGAAGTTCTGCAGACTATGCGCGAAATGGCGGCGGAGCGTATAACTATGGTAGTCGTGACGCATGAGATGACATTTGCGAGGGATGTTTCGAATCATGTTATTTTCATGGCGGATGGTCTGATTGTCGAGCAAGGTCGTCCTGCCGAGATTTTTGGATGCCCAAAAGAAGAACGAACGCGATTGTTTCTTAGGAATATGTTGTAATAAGAATAATAGCAGTATAAAACCCCACGTTCAAAAGATTTTCCTGCTTTTGAGCGTGGGGTTTTGTTTATTTTGCGTATTCGCCTCGGATGTCTTCTTTTGGAGGTTCGATGGGGTAGTTGCCACTGAAGCAGGCGGTGCAGATTGAAAGTCCTCCGACCATTTCCGAGAGACGGGCGATGTTTAGGTAGCCCAGGGAATTGGCACCAATCTCGCGGCGAATATCATCGATGGTTTTGTCATGGGCAATCAGATGATCCTCCGATGGGATGTCGATGCCGAAATAACACGGATGCAGGAACGGCGGCGCCGACACGCACATGTGGACTTCGGTGGCACCTGCCTCGCGCAGCATAGTGACAATCTGGTTGCTGGTGGTACCGCGTACGATGGAGTCGTCAATCATCAGAATTTTTTTCCCGGCGACAACTTCCTTCAATACATTAAGTTTGACATGGACGCCGCGCTCACGATGCGATTGCTTCGGACTGATAAAAGTACGTCCGACATAAGTGTTTTTTGTAAATGCTATACCATAGGGAATGCCGGATTCCAGCGAATAGCCGATAGCTGCCATATTGCCGGACTCAGGTACGCCGACGACGAGATCGGCGTCAACGGGGTGATCCTTCGCGAGGCAGCGGCCCGCAATGATGCGGGCACTGACGACGCTGACGCCGTCGATGACGGAATCGGGGCGCGCGAAGTAAATATATTCGAAAATGCAGCGCGCCGTATTTTCCGGTTTTGGGCAATGGGTTCGATCGGAATGAATTTCGCCGTCCTGTCCGATGGTTACGACCTCGCCCGGTTCCACGTCGCGGATGAAGGTTGCTCCGATGGTTTCCAGGGCACAGGTCTCGGAAGTAATGACGTAAGCATTGTCGCGTTTGCCGATGACAAGAGGCTTGAAGCCCAAAGGATCGCGAACGCCTATAAGCTTTCTCGGACTGGCGAGAACAAGGGAATAAGCGCCTTTTAACTTCTTCATCGCCTCGACAACCGCCGCTTCGACAGATTCGGCATTGACGCGTGCGCGGGCAATATGGTATGCGATGGTTTCCGAGTCGATGGTGGTCTGAAAAATCGCACCGCCCTCAGATAGTTCACGAATCAATTCCGGCGTGTTGACGAGGTTGCCGTTGTGCGCCAACATCAGCGTTCCTTTGATGTAACGGATGACGAGGGGCTGGGAATTTTCCGGAAGAGAGCCTCCCGCCGTCGAGTAGCGCACATGACCGACACCGAGATTGCCGGAGAGACGCGAGAGCTTTTCTTCGGTAAAAACCTCATTCACAAGGCCCATATCCTTGTGGCATACGACTTGCGCCTTTTGTGCGTTTGTGTTCGTGACTGCGATGCCGGCGCTTTCCTGTCCGCGATGCTGAAGCGCGTACAAGCCGTAATAGATGGACGAAGCCACATCCTGTCCGTCCAGATCGTACATGCCAAATACGCCGCAGGCTTCGCCGATGCGATCTTCTGATCCAAAGTCCACGCGAAAACTCCTTCCTATTTTTTTGTTCCGTTTTCTTTTGCTTCGCAAAGCAAATCCATTTTCATTTCGTAATAAGAGGGGCTCATGTCGAGGAAATGACGGTGCGGGTTTTCAAAACGCTGCTCCTCTTCCCAGATTTCCTCCTGGAGCTGTTTTTTTACAAATGCTTGGATTTCCGACAGCGGCGTTGGCGGTGCGACGCGTTTTCCGTCTTTGACAACGAGCACCTGTAGTTTCTTCGCCGTGCAGTTCTCGAAGCTTCGTTGCTTCCACGGCTGTTCCGGGTCGATATAGCGATAAGGCTTTGAGAGGTCGAGTGTCTCGTTCCAGCCGGTCAAAAGGTCGGCGATGGCTTGTCCGTGTTCATTGTATATACGATAGACACGCTTCCGGCCGGGATTCGTGATTTTCTCGAAGGTTTCCGAAATCTTGATTTTCGGAATGCAGGCGCGTTTCTTGTTGACCTCGACCATCTTGTAGACGGCCCCGAAAACCGGGTCGCTCTTTGCGGTAATCAGCCGTTCACCGACGCCGAAGGCATCGATGCATCCGCCCTGTCGAAGAATCGAGGCAATAGTGTATTCGTCGAGGCTGTTCGAGACAATGATTTTGCAGTCGGTCAATCCGGCTTCGTCCAACATTTTACGAACGCGTTTCGAGAGGTAGGCGAGGTCGCCGGAGTCGAGTCGTACGCCCTTAAGACGCTTGCCCATCGGTTCAAGAATTTCTTTCGCGGTGCGGATTGCGTTTGGTACGCCGGAGTGCAGCACATCGAATGTGTCAATCAAAAGTACCGTCGCATCCGGATATTTTTCTGCATATTTCCGGAACGCGGTGTATTCGTCGTCATAGTACATGACCCAGCTATGCGCCATGGTGCCGCTGACGGGAATGTTGAAAAGCTGTCCGGCCAAGATTGTCGCCGTCCCAACGGCGCCGCCGATGACTGCTGCTCGAGCGCCGTAGACTGCCGCGTCCATATTGTGCGCGCGCCGTGCGCCGAAGTCAGAAACTGCGCGTCCTGCCGCTGAACGCACAATACGCTGTGTTTTCGTCGCAATCAAGGATTGATGGTTGATTTGCGCCAGGATTGCCGTTTCCACAAGCTGCGCGTCGATGGGCGGGGCTACTACGGTTAGAATCGGCTCGTTCGGGTACATGATTGTTCCCTCGGGAAATGCGTAAACGTCACCGTGGAAACGGTAGTTCGCAAGGTACTCCAGAAAATCCTCTTTGAAAATACCGAGCCCACGCAGGTAAGATATATCCTCCGCTGTGAAGTGGAAGTTTTCGATGAATTCGACAACCTGTTCCAGCCCTGCGAAGACGGCGAAGCCGCCGTTGTCGGGATTGCCTCTGTAAAATACGTCGAAGGTTACTGATTCCGCCATCGCATCATCGGAAAAGTAGCCTCCGGCCATAGTCAGCTCATAGAGGTCCATGACCATGCTGATATTTCGCGCGTCAAATTGTGACATTTTATAAACCCTTCTTTGTTTAAGTTATACGAGATACTGCATATAGACCGCGTAAGCGAAAAGTACAAGCGCCAGAGCAATGGCCGCGAAAATTCCCCGCCGGATCCACGTATCCCGTGTCGGAGTCATCTTCACGCGTCGCTGTGCGTACATCAAAAGCAGAGCGATGAGAAGGAGACTGTACATGCCTTTGTTCACCATGTCAAAATAGTTCCAGCCAGAAGCCAGAAGAAACATCGTCAGACAGATGATGCCGACGAGCACGATGTTTTCCCAAGGTTTGTATTCCCGCCCCTGCGGCTTTTCCTCCAGTGCTTCCTCCAGTTCTTGCGCCGTCTGGATATTTTTCCGGATACGTTTCGTCTGTCGTGCCAAAATGAATCCACTCCTCTTGCTTCCTCAATAATGCGTAAACAAATATATTATATCACACAAATCGTATCATACCATAATTTCCTTGTGTTAGTGAAGAAAAATTTATTGCGGGCGGCGCGGCGCGCTTGTATAATAATACAATACGAACAGAAAGGAAATGATTACTTGCGTTTGCGGAGAAAACCGTGGATTGATAAGGCAATCCACGACTTTGACGATTTTGTGTACCCGAAGGATAGACCGGCGACAGAGGCGGAGCGAGGGCGATGGAAGGAAATTTTTGGTCGCTCTGCGCCGCTCTATGTAGAGCTTGGCACGGGTAAAGGCAGTTTTATTAGTCAAATTGCGGCACGGGAGCCAGAGAATAATTTCCTTGGTATCGAGGCGCAGCAGGATGTCCTTTATAAGGCGGCGCAGCGGGTGAGCGAGGCAAAGCTGACGAACGTGCGGTTGCTGGTATTCGACATCCGTGCGCTGGAGGAAATCTTCGCGTCGGGGGAGGTCGACGGCTTTTATATCAATTTCTGCGACCCGTGGCCGAAAGCTCGTCATGCGAAGCGCCGCCTGACGTACCGTGCATTTCTGGAAAGGTATCGTCGTGTACTGCGTCCAGGCGGGCTGTTGGTTTTCAAGACGGACAATCCGGGACTGTTCGAGTTTTCGCTGGAGGAATTTGCGGCGGCGGGATTGAAACCGGAGGATGTGTCCTACGATCTTCATGCCGAGAATCGTCCGGACAATATTGAAACAGAGTATGAGAAGAAATTTAGCGGCTTCGGTGAAAAAATACATCGTTGCGTCGTAAGGTTTCCGTGAAAAGCATATATCGTTTGCCGCGGGGGAAAACCTCGCGGCTTTTTTTTACGTTGCGGCAGGATTTTTTTATTGTGTGCAGAATAATGATGAAAAGAATTTGTGCGAGGAGGGAGGCGCCGTTATGCAGACGATTCGGGAGCGTACGGAGGCGCTGGAATATCAAATCCTGTCGCCGGACGCGGCAAAGAGCCGAGAGGCGAATCGGCAGGATGAAATAGACTTATGCCCCTTCCGTACCGCTTATCAGCGCGATCGGGATCGGATTCTTCATTCCAAATCATTTCGCCGCATGAAGCACAAGACGCAGGTCTACATCATGTCCGGAGATCATTATCGTACGCGCATGACGCATAGCCTTGAGGTAGCACAGATTTCGCGGACAATCGCCAGGGGACTTCGTCTGAACGAGGATCTTGTGGAGGCAATCTCGCTCGGTCATGATGTCGGACATACGCCCTTCGGTCATTCGGGTGAGGCCGCGATGGCGCAGCTTTGCGGTCATTTCGCTCACAACGAGCAGAGCCTTCGCGTCGTTGATTTCTTGGAGCGTGAAGGCGTCGGGCTGAATCTGACGGACGATGTACGGGATGGCATCGTCCATCATACGGGAAAGGTTCGCGCGAAGACATTGGAGGGGCGTATCGTGCATCATGCCGACCGTATCGCGTATCTTTGTCACGATTATGACGACAGCTTGCGGGCTGGACTGCTAAGGCCGGACGATTTGCCGCCTATGGTCAGGGATGCGCTGGGGGATGCGCATTCGGCAATGATTACGGGCTTTGTATCGGATATCATTATGACCTCGGAAGGAACCCATGATGTTGCTTTTTCCCCATCGATGCAGGATGTCATGAAGACATTTCGTGCGTTCATGTTTGAGCGGATATATCATTCGCAAAAGTTGGCGAAGGAACGGGAACAGGCCGTGTTCGTGCTGCGGCAGCTTTATGAGTATTTTATCCATCACATCAATCAATTGCCTCAGGAATTTCTTGACCGCGAGGAGCGCTGGGGGCGCCAACAGACCGTTGTGGACTATGTTGCAGGGCTGACGGACGGATACGCGGTACAGCTTTTCCATGAAATCTTCGTGCCGCCGGTAGGAATGACAATCAAGGGACATATTGAATAGGGAGGAAAATTTCTTTTTTTCTGCGAAAGGATTTTTTTGATTTGTATGGAATATAAAACGTTGAAAACTATTTTCCGAGGGTGGCGTTACGTATGAGAAGCGCGGAAATGGATGCGTTTGTTGCACGTGTGCGCGATGCTTCGGATATTTTAAGTGTGGTGGCGTCCTATGTTCCCTTGAAGAAAAAAGGTGGGAATTATTGGGGCTGTTGCCCGTTTCATTCGGAAAAAACGCCGTCGTTTTCAGTTGCGCCGGAGAAGGGCTTTTTTTATTGTTTCGGCTGCCATGCGGGCGGGAATGTGTTCAAATTCATCTCGATGATCGAGAATATCAGTTATTTCGACGCAATTCGGTCGCAGGCGGAAAAACTAGGCATTCCGATGCCGGATCGGGAAAAATCGGAAAAGGACGTCGAGAAGGAAAGGAAGATTGCCGATCTTCAGCGCATGATGGAAATGGCGAAGTCCTTTTTCCACAATTGCCTCGTGAAAACAAAGTACGGCACGGCAGGGCTTCAATATTTCGCGGGACGCGGCATCGGCGCGGATGTGATTAAGGAATTCGGGCTGGGATTTGCACCGAGTGCGCCGGGAAAGCTCCGGGACGCGTTCAAAAAACGTGGCGTCAGCGAGCGGCTTCTGTTGGAAGGCGGACTCGTGGCGGAACGGCAAAACAGCGTTTATGACAAGTTCAGGAACCGCGTGATGATTCCGATTGCCGATGATCGCGGACGCGTGGTCGGGTTCGGCGGACGCGTCCTAGGAGATGGGCAGCCGAAATACTTGAATTCCCCTGAGACATTGCTTTTCAATAAAAGACGACTGCTTTTCGGTTTGGATCGAGCTAAAAAGGCAATCCGCGAAGAGGGAAAGGTGATTCTCGTAGAGGGATATATGGACGCAATTTCTCTTTCGGCTGCGGGAATCAAGAATGTGGTTGCTTCCTTGGGAACAGCGTTCACGTCGGAGCAGTGCAGGCTGCTTTTGCGATGTACGGATGAGATATGTTTCTGCTACGACAGCGATGAAGCAGGGCAACGGGCGACCATGCGGGCTCTTTCCATTGTGCGCTCGACTGGTGCGCGGGTTCGGGTGTTGATTGTCCCCGATGGGAAAGATCCGGACGAGTTTGTCAGGAAGCACGGTGCGGACGCGTTTCGGAAGTTGCTAAAAGAAGCGCGGTCGATTGGCGATTTCCATTTGGAATATGTGCAGCGGACAAATGATATACGAACGCTGGACGGGAAAAACAAGGCGCTGAAGGCGCTTTTGCCCGTGCTGAAGGAATCTAATCCTGTCGAGCAAAATGAATACATTCAGCGGCTCCGCAGCACCCTTGGCATTGACGAGGGCATTATCCGCCAAGAGATTGCGATGTATCATGATGACGGCATGAGGGCTGAATATCGGCCGAGGGCGGAGCGCCCGTCGGTTCGTACTGTGGACGATGCGGTTCGGCGTGCGGGCCGTGCGCTGCTTCGCGGGGCATGGCACGATCCGGGCGTTGCGGTTATGGTTGTGGCGGAGATGGGGGAAGAGCCGTTCCCGTACCCGCTTCATGAAAAGCTTTTGCGTTATTTGGCCGAATGCGCGGAAACTGGCCATTCCCCGAGCGAAGAAGTTATTGAAGAGACGCTTGGCGCGGAGGCGGAGGAAGAAATATCCCATGCATTGATTGAGGAAGTACCGGAAAAAAAAGACTCTTATGAGGCCTGTCTGCGCGTGCTTCTGCTTGCGCAATTGAGAAAAGCCTTTGAGGAGAGTCGTCTCCGGGCGGACGCGATGGAAAGAGAAGGAAATTCAAATTTCTTGCAGGAATTATCCAAAAGTCAGCGAATAAAACAAAGGATAGATGAACTGAACCAACAAATCAAAACGGAAGAGACGAATGAATGAGCAGGATGGAAAAGCAAAACCACAACGAAAGATATTCCGGAAAGGGGGCGGCAGGTCATGGCGGCAAAGAAAACGGTAAAAACGGCAAAAGATGAGAAAAAAGCAAAGCCATCGGCGAGCAAGGCGCAGACGAGCGAGCAAAAGAAGCGCAAGACGGGCGCCGTGCAGGATGCGGTCGAGAAGAAGATGACTGAAAAGAAGTCGAAGTCAGCGAAGACGACTGTGCCGGTCTCGAAGCAGGAGAAGTCTGCAAAAACGAAGAATTCACCGGCTAAAAAAGCGGCGATGTCGCGGCAGAAGCCTTCCGATACGTCGAAGGAGGAAAAGAAGAAGGGCTCCGTGAAGAAAGATGTTTCAACCAAGGAGCTTGCAACGACGAAACAGGCAAAGGCCGGAGCGTTGAAATCGGCAACGCAAAAGGAAACAGTTGCGTCAAAAAGCAAGAAAGAGAAAGCGGCGCAGCAGGAGAAGGCTGCGAAAAAGCAGACGTCAAAAACGTTGAAGGGTTCCTCCAAGGTCAAGGAAGAGTTGAAGGAGGATAAGAAAGCGAGTACGCCACGGAAAGCTGCGGTTTCCAAAACAAATAAAGAAGAGAAAAAAGAAGCCAAGCAAAAACAGGAAGCGAAGAAGACCGAAAAGAAGACGGAAGAAAAAAAGAAAAATGCCGATAGTGTAAAAGGCGTAAAGACATCCGGAACCTCGGCAAAAGGAAAAACGTCTAGGGAAGAGAAAGATATCGAGGAGAATAAAAAGAAAAAAGCGTCGAAACAAAAAAAAGGAACAAAAGGAAAAGAAATAACAGTTATTGCGGAGAAGCCATCAAACGCAGATGATAATCCTGATGCCGCAAAAAATGATTCTTCAAAAGAGGAGGAGACTCCAAAGAAAACGAAGGGGAAGTCTAAACCTAAAAAGAATAATAAACCCAAGGCGCCGCCGGAGGAGAAAAAGACAGATCAGCCAAATCCGGAGGAATTCGAGGAAGGCGACGAGGAACCTGGTACCGGAGCGGTACGGTCGGTTGCGGAAGTGGCGCCTGAATTGATTGCGCGCGGCAAAAAAAACGGAAATGCTTTGACGTACGGCGAAGTGCTAGAAGCGTTCAACAATCAGGATCTTTCAGCAGAAACGATGGAAGAGCTTTATGAGGTCCTGGGCAAACAGGGAATTGATATCGTCGATGAGACAGCTGACGCTGATAGCGACGGAAGCGATGCCGTCATCGAAAAGACGGAAGAAGAAATCGACCTCACGATTCCCGAGGGCATCAGCATTGACGACCCCGTCCGCATGTATCTGAAGGAAATCGGTCGTGTGCCCCTTCTGACGGCGGAAGAGGAAATAATGCTAGCAAAGCGTATGGAGGACGGCGACGAGGAGGCGCAGAAGCGTCTTGCGGAAGCGAATCTTCGTCTTGTAGTCAGTATCGCTAAGCGATATGTCGGGCGCGGCATGCTGTTCCTGGATTTGATCCAGGAAGGCAATCTAGGCCTGATCAAGGCAGTCGAAAAATTCGATTACAATAAGGGCTATAAGTTCAGCACTTACGCGACATGGTGGATACGGCAGGCAATTACTCGCGCCATCGCGGATCAGGCGCGCACCATTCGCATTCCTGTCCATATGGTTGAGACAATCAACAAGCTTATCCGCGTTTCCCATCAGCTGTTGCAGCAGCTCGGACGCGATCCTACGCCGGATGAGATTGCGAAGGAAATGGAGATTGGCGTCGATCGGGTACGCGAAATCATGAAAATCGCGCAGGAGCCTGTTTCTCTTGAAACGCCGATTGGCGAGGAGGAAGACTCACATCTTGGCGATTTTATCGAGGATCACGACGCGCCGGCTCCGGCGGACGCGGCGTCGTTCCTGCTACTGAAGGAACAACTTGAGGAGGTTCTTGACACGCTGACGCCGCGCGAGGAGAAGGTGCTTCGCCTGCGTTTTGGTCTCGACGATGGCAGGGCGCGCACGCTGGAAGAGGTCGGACAGAATTTCGGCGTTACCCGTGAGCGAATTCGTCAAATCGAAGCAAAGGCGCTTCGCAAATTGCGTCATCCGAGCAGAAGCCATAAGCTTAAGGATTTTCTTGACTGACACGATACGAGCCTATATAATATTTTTATATGTGATTCCTTGATAGCTCAGTCGGTAGAGCAATCGGCTGTTAACCGATCGGTCGCAGGTTCGAGTCCTGCTCAAGGAGCCAGTAATCATTGAGCCGCCGGGCGATTGGCGGCTCTTGTTATTCGTTTATTGGGTGACGGCGAATGGGAGGAATCGTTATGCTTGATACGGAGGAAAAAAAGATCGTCGACGAGGTGTTGGAGGATTTTGCGGCAATTGCGGCCATTCCGCGCCCGTCACTTCATGAGAAAGCAGTCAGCGATTATTTGCTCGGCGTATTTCAATCGCTGGGGTGCGACGTTCGGCAGGACGCGGCGAACAATATTATCGCCGACCGTGCGGCGTCGCCGGGATATGAGAGCGTACCGCGTGTGATTTTGCAAGCGCATATGGATATGGTCTGCGTAGCGGCGAAAGGCGTGAAATATGACCCGCTGCGCGATCCGATTCGACTTTGCCGTACGGAAGATGAGCTTTCGGCGGAGGGAACGAGCCTTGGTGCAGATGACGGCGCGGGAATTGCATTGATTCTTTACGTTTTCCGCCATGCGGAAAATGTCGGGCCGCTTCGGGCGATCATTACTACGGACGAGGAAACGGGCATGTCGGGAGCACAAGCGCTCGACGCAAAGGCGTTTTCGGATGCGGATTTCCTGATTAATTGGGACTCGGAAAACTTCGACGAACTAACGCGAGGATGCGCCGGATGCGTCGGCGTCGATTTTCGCCGGAAATTGCACTGTTGCGATCCAATGATGCCACAGGCTTGGTGTATTTCCGTATCTGGACTCTTGGGAGGCCATTCCGGTGAACGTATCGGAGATGGGCGCGGGAATGCGATCCGTATTCTTGCGCAGACGCTTCATGCATTGAAAAATGCAGGAGTTTCTTTTTCCGTCGCGTCGATAAAGGGAGGAAGCGCGCGAAACGCCATCGCGGCAAAGGCGGAAGCTGTCATTGTGACGCAATCGCGGCAAGAAGAAGTTTCACGGGTGATTTCTGAACTGGAGCAACATGTGCGAACTGTGTTTGGCAATGTCGATCCGGGAATATCCATAAATCTTTCTGAGGCGGAAATGCCTGCGCAAGTCATGGAAGATTCGGACATGGAGGCGTTGACAGATGCGCTGTTGCTTTTGCACACGGGCGTTTTCCAGATGTCGCCGACGATGCCGGGACTGGTCGAGACTTCGGCAAATCTTGGATTGCTTCGGACCGAGAGAAGTGGAGTTTGGTTTTCGTATTTTGCGCGATCGAGCGTTGACGAAAAACTCGGGGAGATTGCGGATGCGTGCCGAATTCTCGGCATGAGGCTCGGATTGGAAGTGAGTGTCGCTACGCCGGCTCCCGGTTGGCGGGAGCGTCCGCAAAGCGCGCTTTCCGATATGATGGCGGCGATATTTGAGGAGCAGAACGGACGTCCGATGAAGGTCGGCGTCATTCATGCGGGACTTGAATGCGGATGGCACATCCGCAAAGCGCCTAACCTTGATATGGTTTCCATTGGCGTGACAAATCGCAATATCCACAGCCCGAAGGAAACCCTCGACTTGACAACGGTTGCTCCTCAGATACGGCTCGTAATGGAAACGTTGCATCGGATCGCAAAAACGAAATAAAAAAGCGGAATGCCGACATTTTTGTCAAGGCATTCCGCTTTTTCAATTTTTAACAATATGCTTTCCTCCGTACCAGCGGGGTTTCCAATAGGAATCATCGAGGCTGTCTATGCGAACGCCTTTGCTGGAGGATACGTGTATGAACTGATTTTTCCCTAAATAGACGCCGCAATGCGATGCACCTTTTTCATAAGTGGAGAAGAATACGAGGTCGCCGGGGGAGAGTTCGCCCCGTTTTTTGATGCGTTTGCCGAGCTTATATTGCTCGTCGGCGGTACGGGGGATGGTGAAACCGTTTTTCTTGAAAACATACTGGACAAAACCGGAGCAATCAAAGCCTTTCGGCGTTGTGCCGCCGAAAACGTAACGCGTTCCGATATATTTTTTCGCCGTTTTGATGATTGCGTCCGCTTTTCCCTTCGGAAGAAAAGGCGTATTTTCCGGCACTTTTTCGGCTTTCGGGAAGGGCGTTTCTTTTTCGGAGGACGTCTTTTCCGGAACCGGTTCCGAAGACGGCTTTTCCGGAGCGGTTGGCGGTGCGGCCGGTTTTTCTGTCTTTGGTTCCGGTTTTTTTCCCTGCGGAGGGGTTGACGCGGAAGGCTGCGGTTTATTGATTTCGGCGACGCGGGCTTTTAGTGAACGCCATGTTTCCCGATCCACTGTGCCGCTCGCAGCGATTCCTTCGTTGCGCTGGAATGCGGAAACCGCTTGATATGTTGCGTCATCGAAAACATCGGTCAGTTCGACTTCATAGCCGAGCCGCTTCAGGTTTTCCTGGAGGACATGAACGTCGTGCCCTTCGGCGCCTTGGCGCAAAAGAGGGGCTCCGAGCGAGGTGCCGGTCAGGAACAGCGTGAACGCAAAAAAAGCGGCAAAAAAACGCAGGCAAAAGAATGCGCCGAAAGATTTAAGTCGTAAGCCCATATGAGATCACTTCCTTTCCGACGTCAAAAACATCAGCCGTGGGAAACGTGTTCGAGTCCCTGACTCATCAGCTTAACAACGTGATCATCGTCGAGAGAGTACCACGCTTCCTTTCCTTCCTTGCGAAATTTTACGAGACTCGCGTCGCGAAGTACGCGGAGTTGATGCGAAATCGCCGACTGGCCCATGTTGAGGGTATCGGCAATATCGCTGACACGCATCTCGCCAGATGTGAGTAACGAGAGTAATTTTATCCGCGTAGGATCGCCGAGTATCTTGAAAATGTTGGCAAGCCGTTGGCTCGTTTGATCGTCCAATTCGGCGAAAGACGGCGTGTTATGAGAAGAGGCGCCAGTACCCGTTAAAATTGCAGTTTCCATGAAATCCTCCTGCGGGAGAGTTTCTCCGCTGCCACATTGCTCATGTATTCATTTGATAAAATTATACGATATAGAGAAGGAAATATGCAAATGTTTTCCATAAAGGTTATGAAAGCAATGAGAAAGCCGATTGTGATATCATTTGCAATCAATAGACACGTGAGACGTCATAGCCTGCTTTTTCGAGGGCGGAAATGATGGTACGAATATGGTCCTCGCCGTGAGTCTCGCAGGTGACTTCGAGCTGCACTTTCTTGAAACTGTCCGTTACGCCCGCTTGATTGTGTTCAAGTTTGATGACGTTGGCGTGTGTGTCCGCGAGAATCTGTGCGACGGCGAGCAGCTGTCCGGGTTTGTCCGGCAGCATGACACCGAAACAGAAAACGCGTCCTCGGTCAATCAGTGCTTTGTCAATCAGCGCTGCGATAGTCGAAATGTCGATATTGCCGCCGCTGACAATCGCGACGACTTTCTTGTTCTTCATTTTCAGCTTTGGCAACGCTGCAAGAGAAAGGACGCCGGCCCCTTCGGCGACAAGCTTGTGTTTTTCAATCAACGAGAGCAGGGCGCTCATGATTTCCATTTCGGAAACGGTGATAATACTGTCGAGATATTCTCTGCAAAATGCGTAGGTCAATGATCCCGCGGTCTTGACCGCGCATCCGTCGGCAACGGTGTCGACGGCGGGAAGGGTGGTGACACCGCCCGCCTTGAAAGCCGCTTTCATGCAGGCAGCGCCTGCAGGCTCGACGCCGATGACCTTGACATGCGGGTTCACAAGCTTTGCTGCCAGCGCGACGCCGCTGGCAAAGCCGCCGCCACCAATCGGAACGAGGATTGCGTCGACGTCCTTGCAATCGTCAATGATTTCTTTTGCTGTCGTTCCTTGACCGAGAAGCACGTTGAGGTCGTTGAACGGATGGATGTAAACATATCCTTTTTCCTTTTGCAACTCCAAAGATTTCGCGTAAGCGTCATCGAAGGTGTCGCCGTGCAGTACGATTTCCGCTCCGTAGGCGCGGGTAGCCTCCACTTTCAGGATAGGTGTGGTCGCGGGCATGCAAATGACCGCCTTGACGCCGAGTTTTTGTGCGGAAAACGCGACCCCCTGCGCATGGTTGCCGGCCGAGGCGGTGATGACGCCTTTCGCACGTTCCTCGTCGGAAAGCTGACTGATGCGGTTGTAAGCGCCGCGCAATTTGAACGAACCGGTAACTTGCAGGTTTTCCGGTTTTAAAAAAACGGTATTATTGCAAATCGAGGAAAAATACGGACTCTCGATTAATTTCGTCTTTATCGCGACATTGTCGAGAAAAAATGCCGCGCGGTAGATATCGGCGATAGTCGTATTTTCGACAATGGAAGCGACGTCTTCGCTCCCTTTTATGATTTCAGGTTTCTTTTTTTCTGCCATTGTTTTTGCGTCCTTTCTTGCATGATTTCAACAGTTTATAACAATTTGCGATGCAATGCAAGAAAACCGAGGCAAGAAATCTTTTGTCCGTGGCAGGATTTTTTTTATTAAGCGCGAATATCTAGCAGTAGAATACGAAAAAAGTCCTGATATGAGGGGAGCGTAAGTCTATGGAAAAGATCTTGATTCCGGTGGACGGATCGGAAAGCTCTGAACGTGCGTTAGGGAAAGGCATTGAATTGGCGAACGCGCTGAAGGCAAAGCTGATGTTTCTGTATGTGGCGAACGTCAATCAGCTTGCGGTCAATTCGTGTTTGTCAGCGGAGCTGTTGGAGGCAGTAAATAAGGCAGGGGATGTAGTTCTCACACACGCGGAGGAGAGTGCGCCGGAGGGCATAGAGACGGAGCGGGTCATGGAGACAGGTTCTCCTGCGCCGGTGATTATCGACGTGGCGGAGGAACACGGCGTCGACTTGATCGTAATGGGAAGTCGGGGGCTTGGACTCGTCAAGGGCGTGCTGCTCGGCAGTGTGAGCCAATATGTCGTTGAGAATGCGAAATGCGCTGTCATGGTCGTTAAGTGATTTAGTCGTTAAATGATGAGGATGCGATGCTGCAATGAACGGTCAAAATGAGCTTATTAGTATATTGGCTCGGCGTGCGCATGTCATCGCGTGGACATACGATGCACGTACGGATTGCTTGGCATATTGGTCACCGCAGAAACCGGATTCCTCACAGATCGAGGGTGTAAAGAAATCCGATATAGCATCGGAGTGGCGGTTCTTATGGGATGAGCAGACGACAGGTTGTGTTGACGTTCATGCGCCGGAAAAAAGGAACGGTGATCTTTTCAGGCTGACATACAGGCGACTGGAAAGGGAAAAGGGGGTCGTGGGTTTTGCCGAACCTCTTTCCGCATCCAAGGGAGCAGCGACGATTCGAGGAAGAGCCATATGTGACGAAGGCGCGTTAATTGCACGGATAGACGCCGACATGCTGCTTCTGCACACGCGGGAAAAAGGCGTTATGTTTGCGCTGGGGATTGATGGATTTGACAAAGGAAACTTGGCAGGCACAAGCCAAAAGAGCAAATGTTATGAAATCATGGAAGCAACTATGAGAGCGGAATTTCGGGATTCCGACATTTTCGGCCTGTTATCGGATTCCCGTTTTATTGTCTTCTTTCGCGGGTCTCTTTCCATTGATGTTGTGGAACATCGTGCGCAGCGCTTCTTGGATGAGTTTTCCCGTCGCGCCCTTGATAATTCCCTGCAGATTTCTTGCAGCATCGGAATTGCCGTCACCGGAAGGGAGCATACTTCGGCGAGGCAGCTGATTGATTGTGCCGGGCAGGCGTTGGACGAGGCAACAACCCGCGGAGTGAACAGATACCGGATGTTTGAAAGCGAGAGGTATTGAAACTTCCGTCAAATTACGATACAATATTTCCGATGAAATGTATGGACAATGAAGAAAGAGGTGTACGCATGGCTTCGGAAAAAGAAATGCCGATGGACGAGGAGCAGATGGGGGACGACGAGATTATCGTTGTGATGACCGATGATGAGGGGAACGAGTATTATTATGTTCAGGAATTGATTCTGGAAGTGCAGGGTGATAAGTATGCGCTGCTTGTTCCGACTTGCGACGATGAGGAAGAGCAGTGCCACTGCCACGATCATGCGCATGAGCACGAAGAAGACGATGAAGATTCTGCGTTCTTCGCGAAGATGGTGCTGGACGAGAGTGGTGAGGAAGCCTATGTTGAGCCCACGGATGAGGAATTCGAGGCGGTGCTGGCGGCTTATGAAGCGTTGATGGATGAGGAAGACAGCGAGACCTGAAAGGGGGAATCGGCATGAAATTTGAACCGAAATTTTTGCGTTGCCGTACCTGCGGGCGCTTAGTGATGGCGCTTCCGGGCGGAAAAGATAGTGCGGATTGTTGCGGTGAGGGAACGGCGGAGCTTTTGACGGCGAATACGACAGATGCTTCGCAGGAAAAACATGTGCCGGTTATTGAGGCGAAAGGCAGCCAAATAACTGTCAAAATAGGCAGCGCGCCTCACCCGATGGTTGATGCGCATTATATCCAGTGGATTTATTTGCAGACGAAAAAAGGTGGACAGTTTCATTTCTTTACGTCGGGTGATGATCCGGAGGCGACATTTGCACTGACGGAGGGGGACGCGCCTGTTGCAGCCTATGAGTATTGCAATCTTCACGGGCTTTGGAAAGTGGAAGTTTGAATTTTTTTCAACCGTCTTGCAAAGTTTGACTTTTTGATGTATTATAGGTTTGGCACTCGAAGAGTGAGAGTGCCAAACCTATTTTTTAATGCAAAGGAGATTGTTCTTTCATGGCGAAGGAAATGCACGAATTTCAAGCAGAGACAAAACAGCTTCTCGATCTAATGGTCAATTCTATTTACACGAATAAGGAAATTTTTTTGCGGGAGTTGATCTCGAATGCGTCGGACGCTATTGACAAGGTTCATTTTGAGTCGTTGACGAATAGGGAGCTTTTGGAGGGGGACGAGGATTACGAGATTTACCTCGTGCCGGATAAGGACAGCCATACTTTGACGATTTCGGACAACGGCATCGGCATGACAAAGGACGAGGTCATCGAAAACATCGGTACAATCGCGAAGTCCGGCACAAAGGCGTTCCTTGAAAAAATGAAAGAAGCTAAGGAAGGCGGCGAGGTCACCGACAAGGATATGATCGGCCAGTTTGGCGTCGGATTTTATTCGGCGTTCATGGTTGCGGAGAAGGTTACGATTACAACGCGCAAGGCCGGCACAAAGGATGCGGTACGTTGGGAGTCGGACGGCAGCGGAACGTTCAGCATCGAGCCGTGTGAGAAGGAAAAACGCGGCACGACAATTACGCTTGACCTGAAAAAAGAATTTTACGGCGACGAGGCGGAGGAGGACTTCACCGAGACGTATCGTATTGAGCGGCTCGTTAAAAAGTACTCGGATTATGTACGTTATCCAATCAAAATGGACTTTGTCACTGAGGAGAAGCCAAAGGACAAGGACGGTAAAGTCATTGAGGACGCAAAGCCGGAGAAGAAGGTCGAGGTCCGCACGCTGAATTCGATGCAGCCCCTCTGGACGAAGAACAAGAGCGATATCAAGAAGGAAGAGTACAACGAGTTTTACAAGAACCAGTTCCACGAATGGGAAGACCCTATGGAGGTTTTCCATACAAAAGCGGAAGGCACTGTCGAGTACACGGCACTGATGTACATTCCGTCGAAGGCGCCGTTTAATCTCTACCATACAGACTTTGAGCCGGGAATGCAGCTTTATTCGCGGCATGTCTTTATCATGGAGAAGTGCAAGGATTTGCTGCCGGATTATTTGCGCTTTATCAAGGGACTTGTGGATTCCCCTGATCTCTCGCTAAACATTTCCCGTGAGCTTTTGCAGCAGAGCCGTGAGTTGAAGGTTATCGGAAAGAACCTTGAAAAGACAGTTCTGAAAGCTCTCGAAAAAATGCTGGACAAAGACCGCGAGAAGTACGAGAAATTCTGGGCGGAGTTTGGAAAATCGTTGAAGATCGGTATTTACAACACCATCTATATGGCGGGCGACGCAAAGGAAAAGCTGAAGGATCTCGTGTTGTTCCCCAGTTCGAAGGAAGAAAAGCTCGTTACGCTGAAGGAGTATAAGGAGCGGATGCCGCTTTCCCAGAAGAAGATTTACTATGCGACAGGCAAGGACAAAACTATCATTGAGGCTTTGCCGCAGATGGAACTTTTGCGCGAAAAGGGACTTGAAGTGTTGTTCTGCACGGATCCGGTGGACGAGTTCGCTATAGAGGCGCTGCATGATTACGACGGAAAGGAGTTCCAGTCCATCGCTCGGGGCGATCTCGACCTTGGTGACGCGGAGTCCGAGACGGCGAAAAAAGAGACCGAGGACATCGCAAAGAAGAATGACGACCTGATCAAGGATATTAAGGAGACGCTGGGTGACAAGGTTGCTGACGTCAAGGTCTCGCAGCGGCTGAAGACCAGTGCGGTCTGCCTCGTCGCTGATGAGATGGGGCCGAGCCTTTCGATGGAGCAAACCTTTGCCGACATGGACAATCCGTTGTTTAAGGCAAAGCGCATTCTTGAACTGAATCCTCACCACGACCTCTTCGGACGCTTGCAAAAACTTCATGAGGCGGGCAAGGACAGCCAAGATTTCAAGGATTACTGCGATTTGCTGTACACTCAGGCGCTTTTGATTGAGGGAATTCTGCCGGAGAACCCGGTGGATTTCGCGAACAAGGTCGCAAAACTGATGGCCAAGTAATCATAATAAATAAAACATAGAAATTGAAATGCCGACAGGTCGCAATAAAAGTTTCAAACTGTCGGCGTTTCATTAAATTGTGCTTAAATCTTGTTTTTTTCATTGCAATTTCGATTGCGTTGTGCTATCCTACCATCGGAACAGAGATAATATCCTTTTGGGAATTATACTTTCATAGGTTTACGGTCAATTTAGGGATGTCTGCTTAGATCGGTTCGACTGAGACAGAGAGGCTTTTGCACAGGAATTTTCTGCGCCTTTCGGTCTTTGCCGAGAGGCGTTTTTTATATAGCCGTGCTCCTTGGGATCCGAAAAGGAGGGATTCTGATGAAAAAGTTTTGCGGTCTTATCGTGGACAACATGGCGATCCTGATCATCTTGATCTCGATTTTGGGCGCGGCGGTTCCTTCGTCGCTTCAGTGGGTCGGACCCCATGTGCCGTGGATGCTCGGCGTCGTGATGTTCGGCATGGGCATGACGCTGAAGTTTGAGGATTTCCATATGCTCGCGAAGCGGCCTTGGGAGGTCGGCATCGGCGCTTTGGCACAGTTCACCTTGATGCCTTTGATTGCCTGGGCGTTGGTCAAGGTCTTTGCTCTGCCGCCGGATATTGCCATTGGCGTCGTGCTTGTCGGTACTTGCCCCGGCGGTACTGCGTCGAACGTCATTACCTATCTGGCGAAGGGAGACGTCGCTCTGTCCGTCGCAATGACGATGACGACGACGCTGCTCGCGCCGCTGGTGACGCCGTTCCTGACCTGGGTACTCGCGGGCGCGTGGGTGGACATTTCCCTTGTCGCGATGATGAAGTCCATTGCGATGATGGTGCTTTGCCCGGTGATTGCCGGACTATTGGTCAATCATTTCGCGGGGAAGGTCGTCGAAAAATTCCTGCCGGTGCTGCCGTTGATTTCCGTGATAGCGATTGCCCTGCTCGTCGGCGGCGTCGTCGCTTTGTCGGCGGAGAAGCTTTTCGCACACGGACTTTTGATTTTCTTCGTTGTGATTCTGCACAACGGCTTCGGTCTTCTGTGCGGTTATACTCTGGCGAAGGTGTTTCGGCTGACCCCGGCGAAGGCGCGGGCTGTCGCCATTGAGGTCGGTATGCAGAATTCCGGTCTTGCCGCGTCGTTGGCGGTCATGTATTTCAATCCGTTGGCGGCGGTGCCGGGCGCGATATTCAGCCTGTGGCACAATGTCTCCGGTTCGTTCCTCGCGAATTATTTTGTGCGGAAGGACGCGAATAGGGATGACACGCTGGTAGACGCGCATTCGGCGGTGTAAACGATAAAAGTAAAGGAGAAAAATGATGAAGGTATTGCGTACCGTACAGGAAATACAGGCTTTTTCAAAAGCGGCGAAAGACGCGGGCAAGTGTATCGGGCTCGTGCCGACGATGGGCGCGCTGCATGAGGGGCATTTGACGTTGATGCGCCGTGCACGACAGGAGAACGACGTGGTGATTGCGTCGGTGTTCGTGAATCCGACGCAGTTCGGTCCGAACGAGGATTTTGACGCGTATCCGCGTCGTTTCGAGGAAGACTGCAAGAAGATGGAGACGGTGCCGGTGGACGCGGTGTTCCACCCGGAGCCGAAGGAGATGTATCCGGAAGGCTACTGCACCTATGTGAACGTCGAAGGAGATATCACGAAGAAGCTCTGCGGTGCGCAGCGCCCCGGTCATTTCCGCGGCGTCGCGACTGTGGTGACGAAGCTGATGAATCTTTCCCGTGCCGACCGCGCCTATTTTGGACAGAAGGACGCGCAGCAGGTCGTCGTGGTCAAGCGGTTCGTTTCCGACCTGAACATCCCTACCGAGATTGTGATGGTGCCGATTGTGCGTGAGGAAAGCGGTCTTGCCCGTAGCTCTCGCAACCAGTACCTTTCCGAGGCGGAAAAACAGGCAGCGCTTGTGCTTTCGCGCAGCCTTCGCAAAGGAAAAGAGGCATTCGGAGGCGGGGAGAAGGACGTCGAGACGCTGAAGAATATCGTTCGCGACGAAATCGGGACGGAGCCCACAGCTGTAATCGACTATGTGGATATTTATTCGTTCCCGGCGCTGTTGCCGATTAAAAAAGTTACGGAGCCGGTTTTGCTGGCGATTGCGGTCAAGATCGGGAAGACGCGGTTGATCGATAACATGATTTTAGGGGAGTGAGCGCGATGTTTTTGAATCTTTTCAAGTCCAAGATACACCGTGCGACGGTCACGGAAGCGAACCTCAATTATATGGGCAGCATCACCATCGACGAGGAGCTGATGGAAAAGGCTCATATCCTGCCAAACGAGCGCGTGCAGGTGGTGGACAACAACAACGGCGCAAGACTGGAAACGTATGTGATTCCCGGACCGAAGGGTTCCGGCGTTATCTGCCTGAATGGCGCGGCGGCGCGTTGCGCTCAGCCCGGCGATACGGTGATCATCATGGCCTACGCTTGGATGGACGAGGCGGAGGCGAGAAGCTGGAAGCCCACGGTGGTTATGGTAGATGAGAAGAACCGCGCGGTGGAGGTCCGCAACGTCGAATACCACGGACAAACGGAATAAGAATCAAGGCGGGGGATTGAGTTCTCCCGTCTTTTCGTTATGACGAATGAAGAAATAAATGTTTGATTGCAAGGCGGCTTGCAATCGTGTAGAATAAAAAGATAAGCACGAACGAAAGATGAAGAGAAACAGGCGAAGCGGCTGTTGTGATGCGGGAGAGTAAAGGATGGCTATCAAGATAAAGGGTACCGGCAAATCGTCGGCCCCGAATTTGGGAGAGAACAAATTACAGGATATTCTGCACTCCATGGTGTCGAACATCGAGAGCAGCAAATCACAGCTTTTTGATGTTTACGAAGCGGCGCGTCGCGAGGTGGAGACGAGCAAGGCCAATCTCGAAGAGGTACGCCGCCAGACATTGGAGGTCATCGAAGAGGTAGACGAGCTGACGAAGGAAGAGCAGAAGGAGAAGCAGAAGCTTGTTTATGTCAGTTCCCACTACTCGGAGGAGCAGATCCATGCGGCGTATGAATCCGTAAAAGATGTGCAGGTACGTTTAGGCATTGCACGGGAGAGGGAACAGCAGCTTCGGCAGCTTAGGAGTCGACTGGAAACTCAGCTCGCGCATTTCCAGCGGACAGTGCAGGGGGCGGAGCGGCTGGCGATGCGTATCAGCTCGATGCTGAATTTCTTGAGTTCGTCATTGAGTGACGTCGTCGCGCAGATGGAGGCGGCGTCGAAGAACAAATTCCTGAGTGCGGCGATTATCCGAGCGCAGGAAGAAGAACGTCTGCGCGTTTCGCGGGAAATCCATGACGGTCCCGCGCAGGATATTGCCAATTTGCTTTTTGAAACGTCGATTTGCGAACGGTTGATAGACGTGGACAAGGAAGAAGCGAAGGAGAGCTTGCAGACTCTTCGCAGGCATCTGAAGGAATGCTTGTCCGATGTTCGGCAGGTGATTTTCAATCTGCGTCCGATGGCGCTTGACGATCTCGGTCTTGTAGCGGCGGTGGCGCAGTTTGTGCATCAGCTTCATGAGCGCGGACTGGTTTCGGTTTCGATGACGGTGGAGGGCGTCGAGGCTCCGTTGGACGCTCATGTAAAGGCGGCGTTGTTCCGCATCATACAAGAATCCTTGAGCAATATTGCGCATCACGCGGAAGCCAAGAACGCTTCTCTTCGAATGTTGTATACGGACGCGGCGGTTTCGATCCTGATCGAGGATAACGGCAAGGGCTTCGATGCGGAGAACGCGATGGAACGGGATGCATCCGGCAACGGTCATTTCGGGCTTCTTGGAATGAGGGAGCGGGCGATGATCATCGGCGCGCAGTTTGTGGTTTCGTCAAAACCGGGACAAGGGACGCGCGTCCATGTGCGTTTCCCGTTGAAGCCTGAGGACGCTCCGCAGGAATCGCCGAAGGAGGCGGCGCAGCGCAAGCGTCTGCCGAGGAAACGCGTGCTGCATGAAGTTCCGCAGACGCCGGAGGACGAACTGACGGCGGAGGTCATGGCGGCAAGCAAAGAAGTGACGGAAAGCGAGGCTGCGGAAGGCGTGCCCGCTGAGGGGAAAGATCAAGACGCATGAACGACGCAAATAGGGCGCCACTGGCGGCGGCGATGAAAGCGTACGCGGCGAGCGGCGCTCTTGCTTTTCATACGCCGGGACATAAGCAGGGACTTGGGGCGCATCCGTTGCTGCGCGCATTGGTGACGGAGGAAGGACTGCACGAAGAGGTTTCGCTGGCGGAGGAGCTGGACGACCTGCACCGTCCGGAGGGATGCTTGAAAGAAGCCCAGCGGCTGGCGGCGCGGCTCTGGGGCGCCGACGACGCTTTCTTCATAGTGAACGGTACGACGGAAGCAATCCACATAATGCTGATGGCGGCATTATCGCCGGGTGATGAGGTAATCATTCCCCGCAACGCGCATCGATCCGTTCTCGGCGGACTTGTGCTGTCGGGAGCTCGGCCTGTCTATATTTTTCCGGAGCAGGACGAGGTGCTCGGCATTGCTCACGGGGTGACGACGGGAGCGGTGCGGCAGGCGTTATCGGAGCATCCGAGGGCGAAGGCAGTTTTCGCGGTTTATCCGACATATTACGGTGTGGCGTCTGAGCTTCGCGGGATTGCCGAGGCGGCGCATGAAAAAGGCGTGCCGCTGCTCGTGGATGAAGCGCATGGCGCACATTTGCGTTTTTCGGACGAGCTTCCTTCCGACGCACTTTCCTGCGGTGCGGATCTTGTCGCGCAAAGCACGCATAAGCTGCTCGGCGCAATGACGCAGGCGTCGATGCTTTTCCGAAAAGGGGCACGAGTTCCGGAGGAACGTGTGCGCCGTACGGCATCTCTGCTTACAACCACAAGTCCGAATTATCTTTTGATGGCGTCGCTTGATATCGCCCGGCTTCAGATGGAGGAAGAAGGAAACGCGCTTGTTGCCCGTGCGGTGCGTCTTTCGGAGGAGCTTCGCGATGCGGTGAACACCTTGCCGGGGCTTTGGTGCTTCGGCAGGGAGCGCATGGGGCGTCCCGGCGCGGCGGCGCTTGACTTGACGAAGCTGACGGTCAATGTGTCGGGGCTGGGGTTGTCCGGCGAAGAAGCCATGCGGTTTTTGCGGAAAAAGAATATACAGGCAGAGCTCGCGGACGCAAGGAACGTGCTTTTTATTATTTCGGTTGCGGATACGGAACGGGAAACGGAGCGGCTTTTTGAGGCGTTGAAGGAACTTTCGGCGGAAAACGCAGGCAAAGATTCAGCGTCGCTTCTGTCCGTTTCTTCGCCGCCGAATCTGAAGACAATCCTTTCTCCGAGAGAAACGTTTTACGCGGCAAGGGAGAGGTTGCCGCTTGCGCAATCGGTGGGGCGAATCGCGGCGGAAGAGATTACGTTTTATCCGCCAGGGATTCCTGCAATCGCGCCGGGAGAACAGATCACAGAGGAAGCCGTCGGATATTTGCGTGAAATGTCGCGCATGGGGATGAAAGTGACGGGGGCGCAGGATGTATCGCTTTCAACAATTTGCGTCGTGAAATAGGGGGAAGCATGGAAAAGAAGGGAAAACTGATAATTCTGGAGGCGGGAGACGCCTCGGGCAAGGAAACGCAGACTCGTCTTCTTTACGAGAGGCTTTTATCGGAAGGGCGCAATGTGACGCGTGTCTCGTTTCCGGATTACGAATCGGATTCCTCAGCGTTGGTCAAGATGTATTTGCGGGGCGATTTCGGGGCGCAGGCGGCGGACGTGGACGCTTATGCGGCGTCGGCTTTTTTTGCGGTGGACCGCTACGCATCGTTTCATAGGAAATGGGGCGAGGCGTATCGAAGGGGCGGCGTGATTCTCTCGGATCGATATACGACCTCAAATCTCGCTCATCAGGCGGTCAAGCTTGATAATGAGAAAGCTCGGCGCGAATATTTTTCGTGGCTGGAGGATTTTGAGTATATACGACTCGGCCTGCCGCGCCCCGATCTCGTAGTGTTTCTCGATATGCCGCCGGAAGCCAGTGACCGTCTGCTCGCGGCGAGGGCGAAAGAAGCAGGTACGGCAGACATCCATGAAAAGGATAAAAATTATCTGCATCGCGTCCACGAAGCCTATGCGGAAGCGGCAAGGCTGTTCGGCTGGACGCGTATCGCCTGCGGCAAGGGAGCGACGCCCAGAAAACCAGAGGATATTGCCGACGACGTTTATCGGGCGGCGCTTCCCGTTCTCGGCGCGGAGGAGACGGACGTTCATGGTTAAAGAAGTTCTCGTCGTCGAGGGGAAAATGGACGTTCTGGCGGTCGGGCGCGCGGTGGAGGCGGACTGTATCATCACAGACGGCTTCAGACTTTCGCCGAAGACATTGGCGAATATCGGCGACGCTTACAAACGTCGCGGCATTATTATCTTGACCGATCCAGATCCGGCGGGTGAACGCATTCGGCGTTTTTTGTCGAAAAAATTTCCGGAAGCAAAGCATGCTTTTGTTCCGCAAGAAGACGCCACGGCAAACGATGATATCGGCGTGGAGCAGGCTTCGCCGGAGGCAATCCGCTCTGCGCTGGAAAAAGTGCGGACGCTGGATTGGCACCCTGTCGAGCGGTTCAATTCGGCAGATTTGATTTCGGCGGGGCTTTCGGGCGGCGTAATGGCGTCGGAACGACGCGCACGTCTCGGCGCGAAGCTTGGCGTCGGCTGTGCGAATGCCAAGACGTTTTTGAAACGGCTCAACCATTACGGCGTGACGCGGGAGGAATATTTCGCTGCGCTTGCGGAACTGGATAGGGAGGAAAACGGATGCTGACGCCGCAGATTGCCGACAAGGGCGTGACAAAGCATATATTGAGGGCGTTTGATTTGCACGCTTCCCGGCGGCTCGGGCAAAATTTCCTGATTTCCCCGGGCGTCGTGCGTGCCGTTGTCGAGGCGGCGGAAATAGAAAATGGCGACAGGGTGTTGGAAATCGGGCCGGGCATCGGGACATTGACGCAGGGGCTCCTCGAGGCTGGCGCAGAAGTAACAGCGGTGGAGCTTGACAAAAAATTGCCCGCCGTATTAGCGGAAACCCTGCGGGGGTACGAGCACTTGAAGGTCGTGCAGGGAGATATCCTGAAAACGGATATTCCGGCGTTGATGGGCGATCAGCCGTTCAAGGTCGCCGCAAATCTTCCCTATTATATTACGACGCCGATCCTGCTCTCGCTTTTGGAGCAAAGCCTTCCGATAACGCATATCGTCACGATGGTGCAGAAGGAGGTCGCCGAGCGAATGACGGCACGCCCCGGCGGGAAAGATTACGGCGCGCTCTCCGTGGCGGTGCAGTACCACACGGAACCGGAAATCGTTCTGGATGTCCCCCCCTCATGCTTTTTTCCCGCGCCGGAAGTAGATTCAGCGGTCATTGCCTGCACGGTTAGACAGACGCCAGCCGTTGCGGTACAAGATGAAAAGCTGTTCTTCCGCGTGGTTAAAGCTTCCTTCGGGCAAAGACGAAAAACGCTTTCCAATGCGCTGAAACCGTTAGGCTTTTCAAAGGCACAGATTGAGGACGCGCTTCTCGGCGCAGGCATTGACTCCACGCGAAGGGGCGAGACGCTATCCTTGGAGGAATTTGCCGCTATCGCTAACAAGCTGATGAATTGATTTCATTTGTTCTTGTTCGTCGAAGCCTGTTGGTGTAAAATAATGCCGTTCAGTTTTTTACAATTTTGGAGGGTTTTATCTTGAATAAAGTACGCACACGCTTTGCTCCCAGCCCGACGGGGTATATGCACATCGGGAATTTGCGCACGGCGCTCTACGCATATCTTTTCGCAAAGGCGAAGGCCGGAGACTTCCTGCTCCGCATCGAGGACACGGATCGTGCTCGCTATGTCGCCGACGCGGTGAAGTTCATTCAGGACACGTTGGCAGCGGCACATATCGTCCCCGACGAGGGACCGGACATCGGCGGCGACTGCGGTCCGTATGTCCAGAGCGAGCGCATGGATATTTACAAAAAATACGCGGAGGAGCTTATTGAAAAAGGCTTCGCTTATCGTTGCTTTTGTTCCCATGAGGATGCGAAGGACGGCGAGGAAAAGGCATTCGGCGGTTATGGGCGCCATTGCCGTGACCTCGCGCCGGACGCAGTCGAGCGACATCTGAAGAACGGCGATCCTTACGTCATCCGCCAGAAAATGCCGCTGACCGGCACGACGACTTTTTTCGACGTGGTGCATGGAAATATCACGATTGAGAACAGCGAGCTTGAGGATCAGGTCTTGCTGAAGCGCGACGGGATGCCGACTTACAATTTCGCCAATGTCATCGACGACCACTTGATGCGCATTTCCCATGTGATTCGCGGCACGGAATTCATCACCTCGACGCCGAAGCATGTGCAGCTTTATCAGGCGTTTGGATGGGAGCCGCCGGTTTTTGTGCATCTTGCGCCGGTCATGGGGAAGAATGAGGACGGTTCCGTCTCGAAACTGTCGAAGCGCCACGGCGCGACCAGTTTTGCCGAGCTCGTTGCGGCCGGCTATTTGCCGGAGGCAATCACGAATTACGTTGCGCTTCTCGGCTGGAGCCCGAAATCGGAGCAGGAAATTTTCTCGATGGAGGAAATGGCGAAGGTTTTTTCCCTTGAAGGGTTGAGCAAGTCGCCCGCTGTTTTCGATTACGCGAAGCTCGACTGGTTCAACGGCGAATATTGCAAAGCCATGAGCGACGAGAAATTTGCGGCTCTTGCGCTGCCCTTTGCGGGCGAGCTGACGGGCGAAGTAAAGGAAAAATGGACGTATCTTGCCGCGATTCTTCGCACGCGTGTCGCGCGTCTGGGCGAGATACCGGATATGATTGCCTTCTTCCGCGTGCTGCCGGAGTACGACGTCGAATTTTTCCGGAATAAGAGAAACAAAGTGACGCCGGAGCTTGCCACGGAAATTTTGCCGGCGGCAAAGGATGCGCTATCCGGTATTGCCGACTGGACGCCGGAATCAATCGACGCCGCGTTGCACGGATATATCGACGCGAGCGGCTGCAAGCTCGGAACGGTCATGTGGCCGCTTCGGATTGCGCTTTCCGGACAGAAGGTTACGCCCGGCGGTGTCACCGAGCTTTTGTATTTGCTGGGGCGGGAGGAATCCTTGAAACGCATCGACAAGGCGATTGCTCTGGTCCGGTAAACGGTTTGCGGGCGGAGGTTTCGTCGGCAACAAACATAATAGAACGAAAAAGCGCGGAGAATGTTATGCCGCGCTTTTCTTTTGTGCAGATTTGATGTAGAATAATAAATCATTGCGAAACATTGGATTTTTTGTGTATATTTTATTGGTTTCTGTTTGTCTCGGAGGTTTTGATGGTTCGGATACTATTTTTGTTGCTGTTCCTGCTTGGGACGATGGCGCCTTCTTTCGCGGCGGCGGCGCCTACGCCGTTCAGCGAAAAGGCGGCAAAGCTCGCAGGGATTACGGCGGTGCGCATGGCCGGCTCGATGGAGCGGCTTCGGATCGTGTTGGACGCGAACAAGGAAGTCGATTATTCGGTGATGGTGCTGGCCAATCCGTCGCGTGTAGTCGTCGACCTGCACGGCGCGTGGCTCAGCCCGAATGTCGCGCGGGAGACGATAATTGAAAGCCGGTTTGCGAGCAAGGTGCGTGTTGCGCAGTTTAATGAAAATACGGTCCGCGTCGTCGTAGAGACGACGATGGGCAAGGGGCAGTACGATGTGTTCTCCATCGAGGGCGGGGAAATCCCGTACCGGGTCGTGATGGATTTCGGAAAGGTAGGCAGGGCGAAAGATGATTCCCACGGAGGGACAATCGCTGATGACAGGATAGGTTCGGAACCCGACGGGCCGCCGACAGACACAACGGAAACGCCGAAAAAGCCGGAAACGCAAGGACCGGAAACTGAAAAACCAAAACCGCAACTTTCGGAAACGACAGGCAAGGACGACAAGGAGGATAAATCGGGTAAGGAAGACGGCAGCAAGGAGAAGCTGGGCGAGGAGAAAAAGCCGGAAGACGATGTGGAGGAGCTTTCGGAGGAAATCAAGTTTTCTCCGGGCGTCAAGGGCAAAAAAATCGTAATCGATCCCGGGCACGGCGGCGAAGACTCCGGAGCTATCGGCCCGACAGGCGTCACGGAAAAGAGCATCACGCTCCAGATTGCGAAGGAAGTCGAGAAGATGCTCAAGGAGGCGGGCGCGAAAGTCATCATGACGCGCACAACGGACACGGAGGTTTCGCCGAAGCACCGGCAGGCGACGGACGTCGACGAGCTGCAGGCGCGCTGTGATGTGGCGAACAAGGCGAAAGCGGATATTTTCGTTTCGATCCACATGGATTCCTTCACGAGCCGCGAGGCTTCCGGGACGACCGGATATTACTATGTAAAAGGCTCGGCGGCGAGCAAAAGGCTGGCAACCGCGATCCAGTCGAATCTCGTCTCACAGCTCAAGACTACGAGCCGGGGCGTCAGGACGTGCAAATTTTACGTCGTCCGGCATACGAAAATGCCTGCGACGCTGATTGAGGTGGCATTTGTCTCGAACCCGAAGGAGGAAAAACTCCTGACCTCAAAGAAGGGCGTGCAAAAGGCCGCTATCGGCATCGTAAAAGGAATCTCTGATTTCTTCGGGGAGTGAATAGTATATAGCCTTACATATATTTAGCTACATTGCCTTTCCCTTTGGGGCGAAACAGTCCAGTGGACTGTTTCGGAGACCGCGATAGCGGTGGATGAGGTTGTTCGACATAACTTTAATAAAACTAGTTTAGGAAGGAAAATGCTTTATGGAACTTGAGAAAACGGCGAAGCAGCGGTTGGAGGAACTGCAAAAGCAGATGCAGGAGGAAGCGGAAAAGCGCAAAAAGCAGCTGATGAAGCGGGAGGTTCCGACGCGTCGGACGCTGAAAAACGCGCTGGCAACCATGACGCGGCAGGAACTCGACGATATCCGCTACAATGTCGGCCTGTCGGGAACCAGTAGCATGAACAAAGCGGAACTGATTGAAAAACTCGTTCCGGCAATTGTGGAATTTTCCCGTACATGGTTTGTCTCGCTTCTCGACGAGCAGTATCAGGCGTTCCGTCATTTGGATGCAAAGAAGGGGATTTCTTCGGAATTCCGTGCGGACGAGTCGCGTCTTGATTATTTCCAGAGCCTCGGTCTTATGGTATGCGGCGCGTACAAGGGCGAACTCGCTTGGTATATGCCTAAGGAGATCATGGAGGAATTCCGGCAGCTTGACCAGAACCAAGCGTTCCGGAAGGCCGTCGAGTTGAATAACGACGTTTTCCGCGTTGCGGCGGGGTTGCTGTTCTATTACGGCGTAATGGATTACGACCGCCTTTTTGCGAAAGTGCGCCAGCATCTGGAGATCAGTACCGAGGATTTGAGCTTCTCCGATTTCATGAAGGTCATGTTCAACGGCTCGTGCTGGCAGCGGAACGTCCGTACTTCTGAGCATGTGGCGTATTATTGCACAGTTATGGATCCGGGCAAGATCCTCGAGGCGCAGGACAAAATCGGAGTCGGCTTCGCGAAGCTGTCCTACGGGCAGGTCTACGATGCAGGCGAAGAAGACTATATCGAGGCGACAAACGAATACAAGGGACTCGCGCAGTTCTTCATGGCGGCTTACAAAATGGACGTGCTGCGAGCGGCAGAGGTCGTCGGGCAGATTACGATTCTTCTGCAGAACGGCGGCGAGATGAAGGATATCCTGGCCTATATCGAGAAACTGGGCGAGCCGGAAAACGAGAAGGATATGGAGGCGCTGTCGCCGCTTCTGATCGGATTTCATCAGTCGCTCCGTATGTGGAAACTCAAAGGTCACACCCCGACGGAAATCGTCACGGGTAAGCTGGACCCCGAAGGCGGTGAAATCATTTCCTTCGAGGCGGCGCGCCGCAAAAAAGCGAAGGTCGGCCGCAACGATCCCTGCCCTTGCGGCAGCGGCAAGAAGTACAAGAATTGCTGCATGCGGAAGGACATGGGCGAGGAGTAAAGTTTTTCTTGCATTTTCGGCTGCGATACCATATAATATTTCATGCGGTGCAGCAAGCATCGCTTTGATTCCTTGATAGCTCAGTCGGTAGAGCAATCGGCTGTTAACCGATCGGTCGCAGGTTCGAGTCCTGCTCAAGGAGCCATGGCGCGTTGGTCAAGTGGTTAAGACACCGCCCTTTCACGGCGGTTTCATGGGTTCGAATCCCGTACGCGTCACCAGGAAATCAGAGCCGCCTCATTGTGGGCGGCTTTTTCTCATAGAGGGTGAGAGCGGTTGAGCGAGGATAAAAATTCCCGTCTTGCGGCGCGGCAGGCTGTGCTTGCGCGAAACGCGGACTGGATGCGGGACTATATGAAGTCGTATTACAACGAGGATGAACAAATCCAGCATGCCATGCTGCTAAAGGAAGCGCATACGGGACGCGTGCAAAAAATCATTCGCGAATTGGCGATTCACTTAGGGTTGAACGAAGAAGATGTGGCGTTGGCGGAAATCATGGGGCTTCTGCATGACGTGGGACGTTTCCGGCAGTTCACGGTTTATCGGACGTTCAAGGATCATTTGTCGGAGGATCACGCGACGGCGGGACTGAAGCTGATGGAGGAGTATCGGCTGTTGGACGGGCTGTTGCCGTGGGAGCAGTCGCTTGTTCGTTTCGCTGTCGAGCGGCACAATAAAAAAGCAATCGGCTCGGCGCCCGACGCCTGCCATCTCGGTTACGCAAAGATGCTTCGGGACGCCGACAAACTCGACATTTATCATGTACTGGAACCTTTCCTTCCGTCTGAGGACGGAAGCGGCGTCAGTCCGAATTTCATTGAGAAGTTTGTCGAGGGCGTGCAGTGCGATTATACGATGGTCGGCACCGAGGACGACAAGAAGCTGGTTCGTCTGATGTGGGCCTATGATATTTATTTTTCGTGGACGCTGAAGCGTATCGAGGAGCGGGGGTATCTTGAGAAGCTGATTCATTGCCTGCCGAAAGGCGAAAAGGTTGAAAAAGGCGTC
>JAGAZS010000138.1 GCA_017939945.1 Schwartzia sp. (in: firmicutes) | reverse complement strand
GGCCTGTCGCTCCGCAAAAGCCCCGCGCCCGTCAGCATATACGCCGTCCCATCCGTCGGATAGACGATACGGATCGGATAGCCTCCGGTGATATAACGGAGCGTCTCGCTCTGCACCGCGACGGCGGCGTCCACCTCGCCCATGCCCGTCATGCGGACCGGCGTCGAGAGGAATTTCACATACTGCACGACCTTCGGATGAAGCGCGGAAAGCTGCCGCAAAACCTCCGTCTCGCCGTAAACCGAGACCATCGTGAAATAAAGATTCGAGGCGGCGTCGGCGGCAAGGAAATCCGTCATGCCTACCCGCATATCGGGATAGGCGGCAAACTCCGCCCAAGTCTCCGGAATATGCGGCATCGTACGAAGATAATCGCTGTTCATGCAGAACACGATCGGATCATACCAAACGCCCGTCCACGCGCCTTCCTGATCCTTGAACGCGTCGGCCACCGAATCCGTGCCCTCCGAAAGATACGGGACGAAAGCGCCCTTTCTTGCAGCCTCGCGCATGACGCGGCTGTCCGCCAGTACGAGGTCGGCCTCCGGCTGCCTCTTTTTGTCGGCAAGGGACTCTGTCAGCTCCTCCGGCGTCATCGGAATGAACCGCACGTCCACCTTCGCCATTCTTTCGTATTCCGCCGCCAAAAGCCCCGCCTGCTCCGCCGGCATCGTCGTGCAAACCGTGACTGTCCGCCCGGACCGCCCCGGCGTCTTGTCGGCGTAGCCCGAAAGCAGTGACGCGCCGAGCACCGTGCCGAGCACGAGCACGAAGGCCAGGAACAGGAGCGAAGTATATCTTCTCATCCAAGTTTCCTCCGAAGAAAATATAATGGAAAAAAGCGGCGAGCGCCGGCTCGCCGCTTTGACAGAATCACGCTGCCAAAATTATTCGCTGTGGCGAAGCCACGTCGGAATTTCGATGGCGCCGAAGTTTCCGCCGAAGGGCGAAACCGGCTGCTGGGGCTGCTGTTGAGGCGCCTGCTGCTGGCCCGGAGCCGGTGGTGTTTGCCGCATTCCTTGCTGCGCCTGCTGTTTTGCCGCAGGCTGCGCGGGAATACCTATTTCTTCCCCGGCGTCGAAGCCCGTCGCAATGACCGTGACGCGCACCGTTTCGCCGAGGGTATCGTCCAATGCCGCGCCGAAAATAATATTCGCGTCGGGGTGAACCTTCTCCGCGATTTCCGCCGCCGCTTCGTTGACGTCGTAAATGCTGAGCTTGTCCGCCGAGCCGGTGAAATTCAACAGCACGCCGTGAGCGCCCTCTATGGACATCTCCAGCAACGGAGACTGCACCGCTTCCTGCGCCGCCTGCGTCGCCGCGTTGTCTCCGGACGCCTCGCCAATTCCCATCAGCGCAGTGCCCGCGTCCTTCATGATCGACTGCACATCGGCGAAATCGAGATTGATCAAACCCGGCACTACCAGCAGGTCGGAGATGCCCTGAACGCCCTGATGGAGCACATCGTCCGCGATGCGGAACGCTTCCATCATCGGCGTATTTCGGCTGACAATCTGCAAAAGCTGGTTGTTCGGGATCGTGATAATCGTATCGACGGCTTCTTTCAGATTGCGGATACCCATTTCCGCGTTCTGCATCCGCCGCTTTCCTTCAAACTTGAACGGCTTCGTAACGACGCCGACGGTCAGCGCGTTGGCTTCCCGAGCGCACTCCGCAACAATCGGGGCCGCGCCCGTGCCGGTGCCGCCGCCCATGCCGGCAGTGATAAAGACCATATCCGCGCCGGATACCGCCGCAATGATTTCATCGCGACTTTCTTCTGCCGCCGCCTTGCCGATTTCCGGCTTCGCGCCCGCGCCGAGCCCGCGCGTCAGCTTCTCGCCGATTTGGAGCCGTTTCGGTGCAAGAGATTTCATCAAAGCCTGCGCGTCCGTATTGATAGCGATAAACTCGACGCCCTTCAAACCGGACGAAATCATCCGGTCAATCGCGTTCGAGCCGCCGCCGCCGACGCCAATAACCTTGATTTTGGCCATGTCGGTCATTACATCCGCATCCAATTCAATCACAAATACCCCTCCAAGCCGGGCAATTTCGCCCTATACCTACCGTGCGCAACCGCGCATCGAAAATTTCCGTCTCGTACTTTCATATTCTACTATGAAAGAGAATTTCATGCAAGCATAGCTTTTTTATCTTTTTTTGTTCAGCGTTTCCTTAAATAATAGCGCCTGATGATGGCAAGATTCTGAAAGATACGGAGACCGAAAGCCAAAAGCGCGACATAATAAAGGTCGATGCCGAGGTGGTCGCCGGCGTAGACAAGAAACGCCGCCAACAACCCGTTGATGAAAAAGCCCGTCATGAACACCATGTTGTCAAAGCGATCGTCAAGCGCGGAACGGAATCCGCCGAAAACGGCGTCAAGGCCCGCGAGAAGCGCGACCGAAAACAACTTGGAATACGTCACGGGAATGACAAGCGGACAAAGGCTGCCGAGCAGAAGCCCGACGCATAATCCGAGCAGTGCAAGAATCATGGCGTTTCCTCCTCCGCTTCCTTCGCGTAGCTGAACGACGCCGCACCTTTGAAAGCGGGAACCGTGACGTCCTGCGACGCTTTGACTTCAAGCTGGATGCCCCAGACCTGCAAAGTCTCCATCACACCGCCGCGCATGCGAAGCGCATTTTCCAGCGTCGTGCTATCGCCGATGGCGCGAATCTCATAGGGCGGCGCCGAGCGAACATTGTTCACCGAAAGCGTCGGTCCCGCGCAGCGGATTTCCGACGTCGCGACGAGCCGCTGCCCGTTGACGGAAATCGCCTCCGCGCCCGCCGCGCGAAGCTCGTTGATAACCTTCAGCAGATCATCGTCATGAATGATGTAAAGATTCTGGTTCTCGCCGGCCTTTGACTTGATCTTGCTGTCGTCGATGGTCACGATGACGCCGGGGCCTGTCAGCGCCGTCATGCCGGAACGGACACGAAGCTCCTTCAGAATTCGTTCGCCTTCCAGGCCGCCGGGGGCAGGCTGTGCCTTTCGCAGGTTCACCACTTGTTCCTGCAACGCGTCACGCTCTTTCTCCGTCTCGATCAGGCGCGCCGAAAGCTCCTCCACGCGCTGGTAAGGCAGCGAGGCCTTCTGATCCATCGCGATACGGAACTGCAGCGCCAGCATGAAGCCGAGCACCATGCAGACAAAGGCAATGGAAAAATGCCCCCGTTTATATGTCATCATTTTGTACAATGCGCCTCACTTTTCGTCTACCGCCGGAATAAACGGCGCGGAAGTCGTCAGGTCAATGAACTTGATAGGCTGATCTCCGAGAAAGCTTTTTGTGAGTTTCACTTTTTCCTCGATTCGCTCCAACGCGCCGATGCGGATTTCCGCCGCATTCGTCGTGCGGACGACGACATAGCGCGGATTTGCCAGGTTCATCTCGGCAATCTTCGCGAGCTCTGTCTCGTCAAGCGGCGCAAGATACTGCAACGCCAAAAGGATCTGCTCATTCTCGAAAGTATCCCCTATATATAAATCCCGTGCCTCGATACCTGTCAGCAGCGGGATTGTCTGCAGATGGCGCACGCGATACGCGTTCAGCACCATGCCCTTGCGGTCTAGGTCGAGGTATCCGAATTCGCAGGCCACGCAAGCCACGGGGCGGCGCTCCTCCACTTCGATGTAAATCCCGTTCGGGAACTTCCGCTTCACAATCGCCTGCTCAATGCGAAGGTCTTTCCGAAGGTTCTGCACCGCTCTGTCGGTCTCGACCTGGAACATGTGCTGACCTTTGTAAACGCCCGCAATCCGCATAATGTCTTCCTTCGGAACGTAGGACGTTTCCTTGACCTCAATATTTTCCAGCTTGAACACAGGAAGATAAACAACGGCTGCAATCGCTACGGCGACAAACCCCAGAAATCCGAACACCTGGAACAGCCACTGCCATTTTTTTGACGGCGCGCGCGCGGACGCTTCTTCCATCGCCATTTCCTGTATCTGCTCGTCCCCCATCGCCGTCACCCCCTTTTCAGAGCGGAGTTTGCATTCACTCTCAACTCTTCAATCTTTCATTATCACTCTTTTATCGCCATTTTCAAGAGCCGCTCGCAGAAATCCCCGAAGGATATGCCCGCTGCCCGCGCCGCATCCGGTACCAAAGAGGTCTCCGTCATGCCCGGCATCGTGTTGATATCGATGACATAGGGAACGTCCTTTTCCGACAGCATCATATCAACGCGGGCAACGCCCCGGCACCCGAACACGCGAAAGGTCTGCTCCGCCGTCTCCCGTGCCCACGTCATTGCCTGCGCACTGATCCGCGCGGGAATGATATGGCAGGACGCG
>JAGAZS010000137.1 GCA_017939945.1 Schwartzia sp. (in: firmicutes) | reverse complement strand
TTTCCGTAATCCTCGAAAGCCTCGACGCTGTAATAGACGTCCCCTTCCAGTTCGTAAGCAAAACCCTTGTCCACAAGTCCCTGTACCATTTCAATAATCTCGGGAATCGTCTCCGAAACCCGCGGGTAAACGTCCGCATGCCGGACGTTCAGCTCGTCCATCACCTGAAAATACGCGTCGATATATTGATCCGCGACGTCCTTCCAGGTCACGCCGCGCTCGTTTGCCGTGCGGATAATCTTGTCGTCCACGTCCGTGAAATTCTGGATATAGCGCACCTCATAACCGCACTTCGCAAAGAACCGCCGGATCACGTCCCAAGTCACGAACGGTCTCGCGTTGCCTATATGCGGATCGTTGTACGGCGTGACGTCGCAGACGTAAATGCCGACCTTTCCCGGTTCCAGCGGTGAAAAGATCTCCTTTTGCCGCGACATCGTGTTGTAAACCTTGATTTCCCGTGCCATTATTACTTCTTACACCTCATTTTTCAAAACGTCGATAATCCCGTAGCCCAACGCGGGGCTTCCATCCGGCATCCGCAGCGCTTCGAGCTCTTCCAGCGTATAGCCGCTTTCTTTGAACACGGCGACCAGATTGTCCCGCGCCGCCTCCGCCGTTTCTTTCGCTTCCCGGTACTTGCGCCCGACTGCCCCCATCAGGCGGATCGAATTCAAATCCGTCTCCGCGATCAGGTATGCCGTCCCCGCCTCATTAATGCGATTCAATCGTTCCATAGGCAAACTCCTTGCAAACAAAAATGAAAAACTACATTGTTTCATTTTACCAAAATGCGACTAAAAATCAACGTATCATTTCTTTACCTTTTTAATATTCCCCGCAGGATTTCCTGTGCGATTGTGTAACAATCGTCCACGTATTTCTCGCCGATCTTCTGGATCATCATATAGCCCGTGGCGGCAGCTGCCGCCTGTCCGACGAAGGGAATATACTTCGAGATTTCCTTGCCCGCAAACTCCCCTGCCAGCTTCTTCACCATCATCACGACGCCCTCCTGCGTCGCATAGGAAAAGACGCGCTGCCCGATAGGCGCCAGCACTTTGTACTTTTCCAGCGTCTGGGCGAGGTCGTCCGTAATGCCGAAAATGCGCCGTATCTCTGAAAGCAGCTTGTAAAACATGCCCACGTCCAGCGTCACGTCGAGCCCCGGCACCGGGTTCACCGCGTTTGCCGCGCCGAGCCACGCGTAGGTGTTGACGGCTTTCATCGAATGCTGTTTCTTATACGCGAGATCCTCCATCGAAGTCGCCTGGAACTCCGCGCGAAGCTTCGAGCGCTTAACGCCGAGCACATCCGCCGCGAAAATCGCCTGCTTCAAGTCCTCGATTCCCTCGCCCGTCCGGCAGCTGACAAACTGTACCGCAGCGTCCGGCTCGTCGAGCTTGTCGCGCACGTCCTTCGCGATCTCGTCCATCAGCGCGTCCTTCGGCTTTTCCTCGTCCCAGATTTGGTCCTTTTTGTTCCGCACGATGAAAAACGGATGCTCCCGCTCGTCGCGCCACTGCTTCAAGTAAGTGAACAGAATCGCGTCGGAATCGTGGAGCTTTCCCTCAAACACGAACAGGTACAAGTCATATTGCTCCGGATGAAATTCCTCCACCCAGCGCTCGACGGGAAAACGCGCCGTCCCGTAACCTGGTAGGTCATGGATACGGAGCGTGCCGAAAGCCGCCTCCTGCATGTCCACCGTCGTATCGGTATGCACGCCCGTCTCGAAAAGCTTTCGTCCGATCAGTTTATTGATAAGGCTTGATTTTCCCGCACCCGGCTGTCCGACCAATGCGATATGGACTTCCTCCTCCAGCTCCCGCTTTTTTTCTTCCCATTTCGCCTGCATTTCTTCCTCGAGGTTTAATTTGCCGTTTTCCATTTTGTAACCCCCTTATTTTATGCGGGTTTATTGTCTCATCATATCACAAAAACAAGCGAAAAACACCCGATTTTTATTTTTGGTACGTCTTTTATGATACGTTTATACACGAAAAGTCTTGAAATCACTGAGTTCCTTTTTATTGGCCAAAGTTTTGCACATTTCTCCAAGTTCCGCCTCTTGACGGACATCCTTGGTAATCGGTCATCTCCCTCGTTTCTTGGAGATTCCAATCTGTCATCGTTCAGAAACGCACACCGCAATAAACCGCCGCATATTACCTGCGGCGGTTTATTGCCCATGTTATGATTGATTTTACGGTTCCAAGACCGTCCACTCGTAATCAAAATCTTCATCCTCATGCTGAAGCAACCAGCTTTTCCGTAACCGCTCCGCAGCGTGGGAAAGATTTGGAAAATTCGTATTGACCAGCAGCACGAGGAAATGACCGCCATTTTTCGTAATCACATCTCCTGTGCGAAGCGTCGAGCAGAGAGTCAATAAAAACTCGTCCTCCGTTTCCGCGGACGTTCCCTTTGGCAAAGAGAAACGCAACAAAGATTCCGGCTTGCTGAAAATCCCCAATGTCCGCTGAAGGAAACGATATACGGCACGAAATTCCTCAAAGGGAAGATTCATTGCCCCATTGCGGGGATTACGTTCATCGAGGACCAGCCCCAAGTCGACAAGCGACGAGGATCTTTGCTCCGTACCTTCGTCCCGTTCCTCGCTGTACACATGATAGCCATGCTTCCCATTCTGCTTGACCTCGTACAGCGCTTTGTCCGCTTTTTTGACGAGAGCCGAATAATCCGTGCCACTCCTCGGCACAAAAACACAACCGACAGATACGCCGATGGGAATTGACATATCTTCACCCATCAGTTCCCTTGCAGCCTTCACGATGTGCTCGTTGATAAACGCCGATTTGTTCGCTATCCCTTGCTCATCGTGCATGCCATGACAAAAGGCAACAAACTCGTCCCCGCCGACGCGCCCAAGCACATCGTCCGGTCGAACCGAAGCGCGCAGAATATCCGAAAAGCTCATCAACAACTTGTCGCCCATCGAATGACCGTAAATATCATTGACCGGCTTGAAGCTGTCAAGATCAATCATCAAAAGCGCGCCATGAGCCTCCGAACAGATTCTTTGCAGTTTCTCTTCCGCCGACGACTTATTCAGAAGCCCGGTCAAGGCATCGGTGCTCGCATGCCGCTTCAAGCCCTCGATTTGGTCCACTGTCTGCAAAATGTTTCCGACGCGACGGAGCAGCACATCGGGCCGGAACGGCTTCCGGATGAAATCCATCGCGCCGTTCGCGAAGCCCATGCTCTCCGTGTCCTCGTCATGATCTGCCGTCATGAACATGAACGGAATCGTTTTCCGCATCTCTTTTTGCAGCGTCTGCTGAAGCTCCAAACCGCTCATGCCGGGCATCCGAAGATCAGACAACACCATATCGGGAGACTCGCGACGATAAATTTCTATCGCTTCTTGTCCCGAAGAAGCGCAAAAAGTGATATAATGACCGCAGAGCATATTCTCGGTCATCATCAAAGTGACAATCATATCATCGACAATCAGGACTTTCTTCATATTCGCCGCACCCTCACTGGAATGTTTTTCTTTCTCATCACATTGTATCACGAAATAAAAAACTGGCAAACATAATATTTTCAAAAACAGGAGGTAAATGATATGCTGACGCTCGAAAAAATGCAGGAACTCGGAATCGATCCGAAAGAAGGTCTCACACGCTGTATGAATAACGAAATCTTCTTTTTCAAGATGATTTCAATGGCGATTTCCAATGAATACTTCGAGACCCTCGGCCATGCACTGGACGAGGGGGATTTGGACACGGCCTTCGAGGCCGCCCATGCGCTAAAGGGCGTCATCGGCAACCTCGCCTTGAAGCCCATCTACGAGCCCCTCGCCGAAATGACCGAGCTCCTGCGCGCGCGAAAACTGGTGGACTATATTTCCATGTACCGCCCCATCAAGGAAATCCGCGACCAGCTCTTGGCTATGACAAAGGAGTGAAGCTGGCACTTCCCTTTTTGCTCTTCTATAGGCAGTTCTCCAATGCACACATGATAGTTCTGTCATTTTATCCCATCCCCCATATACCAAAAAGGCCGTTGCGAGCATACACCCGCAACGGCCTTTCCACATTTCCATATTAATATAAATCAGGGAAGCGTCTTGATAAACTCGCGGAGACGCGCAGTACGCTCCATCGTACGCTGGCGGATTTCCTCGGGATCAACGCTGACGCGAGCAACGCCTGTATCCATCGCAGCAGTCGCAACAGCAGCCGCGACAGCAGGAGCGACATTGGGATCGAAAACAGCAGGAATGATATAATCCTCCCGCAACTCGTCTTCCGGAATCAACTCAGCAATCGCGTGAACAGCCGCTCGCTTCATCGCTTCATTGATCTTGCGCGCACGTACGTCAATCGCGCCGCGGAACAGTCCGGGGAATACAAGCACGTTATTGACCTGGTTCGGCGAATCGGAACGCCCCGTGCCGACGACTTTCGCACCGGCGGCCTTCGCCGCGTCGTAACTCGTCTCTGGAATCGGGTTCGCCATCGCGAAAACGATGGAATCGCTGTTCATGCTCTGAATAATTTCAGGGATAAACAGCCCCGGCCGGGACACGCCCAAAAGCACGTCCGCCCCACGGGCGGCATCGAACAGGTTTCCGCGCATCTTCTCCTTGTTCGTGCGCTTTATCAGATCGAGCTGGATGCGATTCAACGCGGCTGTCTCCATCCCGTCGTACATGATACCCATCGCATCCACCATGATGATATTTTCTGCGCCCAGGGAAAGCAGCAGGCGAACGATTGCCGATCCCGCCGCACCGACGCCGTTAATAACAATACGCGCCGTGCGGAAATCCTTCTTCACGAAGCGGAGCGCGTTCGTCACTGCCGCCGCGCAGGCAATCGCCGTTCCGTGCTGGTCGTCGTGGAACACGGGAATGTCCATTTTCTCGATCAGCTCGTCCTCAACGTCGTAGCATTTCGGGGACTCGATGTCCTCCAGATTAATGCCCGCAAAGCTCGGCTGCAGATAGCGGACCGCTTCCACAAATTTGTCCTTGTCCGTCGTGTCGAGGCAGATCGGCACCGAGTCGATGTCCGCAAACACTTTGTAAAGCACAGATTTGCCTTCCATGACCGGCATTCCCGCTTCCGGTCCGATGTTGCCAAGGCCGAGAACGCGTGTACCGTCCGACACGACCGCGACCATGTTGCCGCGGCAAGTATATTCAAAGGAAAGGTCCTTGTCTTCACGAATTTTCCGGCATGGCTCAGCGACGCCCGGCGTGTAAAGCACGCTCAGGTCATGCGCGTTTTCCAGCTTTGCTTTGGGCACCGTCGCAAGTTTTCCGTTGTGTTCCTTATGGACTTGGAGAGCTTCTTCGTTTAAGTTCATTCTTCCTACCCCTTTCCTTTTTCAACATAAAAAATCCCAAGACGTGAAAAATCCCTGTCTTGCGAATCAGCATACCGTATTTTAGTGCGTTTGTCAATTTATAATTTTCTGAAATCGTTTTGTTTTATTCCATAAGCAACAGTTTTTTCCCCAGCTCGATCATGCCCGGGTCCGTGGAGCTGTTTTCCCAACGGATTTCCCCTTCGCCTGCCTGCGGGTTCAAAAGCCCCGCCGCCGCGAGCCTTCGTTTCGCTTGCCGCGCAATGCCGGGCGCCGGGTCGAAAAGCGTCACGTCCTCGCCGAGCACAGCGCGGATCGCGCCGCTGACGAACGGGTAATGGGTGCAGCCGAGCACCACGCTGTCAGGCTTCGCGCCGCCCAAGATCTCGAACCGCTTCCGCAAGTACGCGCGAAGCGCATCCGAATCCGTCTCCCCCCGCTCGACGAATTCCATCAGGCCGGGGCAAGGACATTGCACGATTTTCGCGTCGTCCCCGTAGCGGTGGACAAGGGAAAGGAAATTGTCGCCGTGCACCGTTGCGTCCGTCGCCATCACAAGAATCGTGCCGCCGGGCTTCGCCAAAGCGGCGGGCTTCACGGCCGGTTCGGTGGCGACGATGATCAGGCCGGGATTCTCCGCCCGGAGCGTCTTCACCGCAACGCTCGTCACCGTATTGCAGCCAACAACAAGCGCCTTGGTTCCCTCGCCGACAAGATGCGCGACGGCAGCGCGGGAAAGCGCCAAAATTTCGTCATACGGACGCACGCCATAGGGCGCGTTCGCCGAATCGCCGAAATAGAGATAATTTTCCCGGGGCAAAAGCGCACGGAGCGCGCGAAGCACGCTGACTCCCCCCATGCCGGAATCGAACACCGCGATAGGCAGTCTTGCGTCCATTTCCATCCTCCCTTTCCGCAAAAAAAATCCCGGAGCCCCGCTCCGGGATTCATTCTCTGGAGGCGACACCCAGAGTCGAACTGGGGATAAAGGATTTGC
>JAGAZS010000136.1 GCA_017939945.1 Schwartzia sp. (in: firmicutes) | reverse complement strand
TTTTCGTTTCGGCGGTGCTGACGGCGGCGCTGGTGGAACCGGCGGTTTCCCTTCGGCTGGCCCTCGCGTTTGCGCCGGGCGGCGTCGCGCTTGGACTCGGCTTCCGGAACGAATGGTCGTCGGTGCGGACGCTGGTGACGGGCATTGTGGTCTCGATGGTCTCGAAACTCGCGGCGTTGGCGCTGCTGTTCGCGATCACCGGCATTGAGCCGTTCTCGATGCAGTTCGATATGATGGAGGCGTCCTTCGACCAGACCATTGAATTTTACCGGGGCGTCGGCATGTCCGAGACACAGCTTGCCGAGGTTCAGGAAAATCTCGTGCAGAATCTTTCGCTGATGCGCCTTTTGATTCCGCTGGTCGTCGTGCTCATGGGACTCATGGACACGATGGTCAATTATCTGCTCGGCGGCAAGGTGCTTCGCCGTCTCGGCCATGACGTCAAGACGCTGCCGCCGTTTGTCGAGTGGAGGCTCCCGCCCGTCTTTGTCTATGTATTCGGTTTTTCCCTGGTCGGCGCGTATTGGGGCACGACGCGGGAAATCGACCTGCTCTACCGGGCGTCGCTGAATCTCTCGATGCTGGCGACCTTCGCGGGGCTTGTGGAGGGCGTCGTCGTTTACATGTATGCGTGGAGGCATTTCCACTGGCCGAAATTTTTCGGCGCCTTCGGGCTGACCTTCATCTTCCTGAACGCGTTCCTGCTCCGGCTGCTGTGCCTTGTCGGTCTTTTCGACATGGTGATGGATTATCGGAGACGGTATTGGGGAGACTCCAAATAATTGTTGTTTTGAGAGGTGAGATTCTTGCCTAAACATACCTCGGCCTGGCCGGACATTTGCATCGTGCTTGTGGCCTGCGTCATTCTCGCCGCGGCGCTTCTTTCCTTTGACAAATATTTCGGGGGCGGCGCGATTGTGCTGGTGCTTTGCCTCGTGTTGTTTGTGCGGGAACGCCAGAAAAAGCGTGAGCGCGACCTCGACGCCTATTTCCGCGATGTGGTCAGTTATATCAAGCCGGTCATGAATTACGCCGTCGACCGTATGCCGGTCTGCATCCTGATGGTCAACGAGGATGGTCGGCTGCTGTGGTCGAACGCGGAGCTTTCCGCGCGTCTGAACCCTGCGCCGCACCCCGAGTACGGGACGCCGGTCAAGGATTTCTGGCCCGAAATGATCTTGAAGCCGATTTGGGGCATGACCGGCGAATACATTTTCCGCGACAAGGAAACCAAATACCGCGCCGAGTATCGACCAGTCCCTTTGAAGGACGGATCGATTCTGATGGCCTTTTATGTCACGGACGTGACGGAGCTGGAACAGATGCGCGCCGAGCTGGCGGCGGCCCAGACGGTTCTCGCCTATATCCAGATCGACAACTACGACGAGGCGCTACAAAGCCTCGTGGAAGCGGAGCGCTCGACGCTGTCCTCGACGATTACGAATATGCTGGATTCGTGGGCGAAGGAACTGGGATTTTTAATCCAGCGCCTCAACGAGGAAAAATATGTGGCGGTCATGGAGCGGCGCGCTCTCGATCAGGCCATAGAGAGCAAGTTCGACATCCTCGACCGCGTTCATTCCCTGCAGGGATCCAACAAGCTGCCGATTACGCTGTCTTTCGGCGTGGTGACGGTGGAACAGCAGACGGTCCACGACACGGCGCGGCAGGCGCTGAAAACATTGGAGCTGGCCCTCGCGCGCGGCGGCGACCAGGCCGCGGTTACCATCGAAGGGAAAACCCAGTTCTTCGGCGGCAAGTCGCCGGCCGTGGAGAAATTCACGCGGGTCAAGGTCCGCGTCGTCGCCCATTCCCTGCGCGAGCAGATCGAGGCGTCGGACGAGGTTTTCATCATGGGCCACAAGAACGAGGACTTCGACGCTTTGGGCGCCGCGATGGGCGTAGCGCAGATGGTGCGGTTCTCGAAGAAACCGGTCCATATCCTGCTTTCCGATTTGAACGAAGGTATCGACAAATTCACCGAGCGGTTGGCGGATAAGTCTGAATATACCTCGCTGTTCATCCACGAGAATGCGTTGGAAGCCCTGATGCCGGGGCCGAAAGCGCTTCTGATTATTGTCGATACCCATATCCCGACAATGGTCGCCTCGTCGAGGCTCCTGGCGGCGGTGTCGCGCAAGATCATCATCGATCATCACCGGCGCAGCGAGGTCATGATCGAGAATCCCCAGCTTTCCTACATCGAGCCGTCGGCCTCTTCCACCAGCGAGCTGGTTTCGGAGCTGACCATCTATTACGCCGACGAACTGAAGCTGACGCGCTTTGACGCCACCGCGCTCTATGCGGGCATCGTCGTCGACACCAAGCATTTCGGCGTGCAGACCGGCGTGCGGACATTGGAGGCAGCGGCCTATCTCCGAAAAGCGGGCGCCGATCCTGTCATGATCCGCCAGCTTTTCCGCGAGGATTACGAGACGAATCTGACGATGGCGAAGGCGGTGGCGGCCTCCACGATGTACGACGGCTGCCTGATTGTCGCCACATGCAGGGAGGTTCAGCCGAATATCCAGGCCATCGCCGCGCAGATTGCCGACGGGCTGCTCCTGATCGAAAAGGTACGCATGAGCATCGTGGTCTTCCAGCTCGCCCCGGACGTCGTAGGTATCAGCGCGAGAGCCGTAGGCGAGCTGAACGTGCAGGTCATCATGGAGGAATTCGGCGGCGGCGGTCACCAGAACGTGGCGGGCGCGCAAATCAAGAACGGGAACCTCGACGAGATTGAGGAAAAGGCCGTGGCGGCCGCGAGAAAATACATAGAGGAGAACGGTTGACCCATACAATATTTACGGGGCGGCAAAGCAAAATGATTTTTGTTTTGCCGCCCCGTTTTTCCGTAACCAAACTTCACTCACTGTAACTTTTATGATGTATTATGTAAAATTTTATATACTTTTTATATAT
>JAGAZS010000135.1 GCA_017939945.1 Schwartzia sp. (in: firmicutes) | reverse complement strand
GTGATTCTCGTCGCGAATCTGAAGCCGGCGAAGCTGCGCGGCATCGTATCTCACGGCATGGTATTGGCGGCTTCCGACGGCGAAAAGCTGCGGCTGATCGAGACCGATATGCCCGCCGGAAGCGTGGTGCGCTGAAATGGCGGAAAATCTCGATCCCGGCGCAAGAGCGGCTGCGGAGCAAAAAGCGCGAAAAGCAGCCCGGGACGCCGCACGGCAGCAAGAGCCTGCGGAGGATAGGAAAGGAAAAGAAATCGTTCCGCCTTGGGAAAAGGACGCGACGGGAATTTCTCTCGTCGACACCCATGCCCATATCGACGGCGAGGACTTCGACGGCGATCGCGAGGAAATGCTGTCCCGCGCGGAAAAGGCGGGCGTCGTCGCTGTCGTGACCTTCGGAGACACGATGGAATCGTCGGCCCGCGTCGTGAAGCTAACATCGTCGCATGAAAATGTCTTCGCCGGCGTCGGCGTTCATCCGGAAAACGCTTTTCCGTTCACGCAGGCCGATGAAGACCGCCTTGCCGCCTGGACGAAGGAAAAGAATATCGTCGCGATCGGCGAGATTGGCCTTGATTATTACTGGGAAAAGGACGAGGAAAAGCGCAAATTGCAGCGGAAAATGTTTGTCCGTCAGCTGGCGCTGGCCCGCGACCTCGATTTGCCCGTCTGCATCCACGACCGGGAGGCCCACGGCGACCTAATGACGATATTGAAAACCGAGGGGCGGAAAAATCGCGGCGTAATCCATTGCTTTTCGGGCAGCTGGGAAATGGCGAAGGAGCTTTTGAAGCTGGGCTGGTATATCGGCGTGGACGGACCGCTGACTTACAAGAACGCGGCGAAGCTGCCGGAAATCGTTCAGAACATGCCCGCAGACCGATTGCTGGTCGAAACGGATTGTCCGTATCTTTCGCCGCTTCCCTATCGCGGCAAGCGGAACGAGCCTGCCTATGTCCGGATTACGGCGGAATGCGCGGCGAACATTCGCGGCGAGAGCCTCGCGGATTTTGCCGCACAAACGACAAAAAACGCCTGCGAGATTTATGAACTAAATTTGTAACAAAGCACGCCTTGTTGAAATGCTGGCTAGAGTGATTTTTCTCCTTCGGAGAAAAATTTGATTTATGGCATTTTAAAAACAAGAAAATAAGAAAACAAGAAAATAGAAAAACGGCGCATCTTAAAAAATGATGCGCCGTTTTTTGTGTGAGCGCTTGTCCTGCACGGGGTGTAGCGTATAGCCCTATTTTTTCTAAAAGTGGTTGTAATTTGTAAAAATGTAGGCATTATAGAAAACTTTATCCCATTTTTTAGCTGAAAATAAGCTGAAAGTGGGTGAAAGCACCCTGAAAATTTGACAGACGAATAAATCAAATGGTATAATAAGGTTGCAGATGAAAATGTGTCTGCATGGAACGGCGTCCGGCAAGCGGGCCGGACGAAGGGGAAACGGATTCAAGCGGCAAAGAGACGACGGAATCCCGTTTCCGGCTGTCATGGGGATGGAGCTGTGAAGGCGCTTCCGGGAGAAGCGCGGCTCCAGGGGAATCCCTTGGGATGACGGCGCGCTCCGAAAGCGGTTCATGCGTCAGCCTGCGGTGACGGGCGGCGGGTTGTACCGGTTTCGTTTATAGGGAGGAATTGGATGAATGTTTTTGAAAAGATACGAAAGACGTTTAGCAGCAGCAGGATGACGATTTGCGCGGGGCTCGCTGCGGCGGCGATGTTGACGGCGGGCGCTGGCAGCGTCAAGCACGTCACGGTTTTCGCCGACGGGCAGGAAGTGCGGCTGACGACCACGAACTCGCAGCCGGAAAAGATTATTTCGGAAGCGGGCATTTCGATGGGGAATTACGACGAGTATCGGATGTCGACGCTCCGCGTGAAGGAAGACACGGAAATCCATATCGTTCGCGCCGTGCCGGTCAGGCTCGAGATGGGCGGATCCGTCCGGGAAATGAAAACGGCGCGCCCGACAGTCGGACGACTCCTCGACGAGCTGGGCGTGGATCGAAAAAAATACCAGCCCTCGCTGAACGAGGACGCGCTGATTCGTGAAGGGCTTTACATTAAGCTTCGTACGCCGGAGGAAATCGCGGCGGAGGAAGCACAGGCGCGGATGGAGCAGGAACAGGCGGCGGCTTATGTGCCCGAGGGCTATGTGGAAACGTCGCGCGGCGCGATGCGCTATACGAACGTGATGGTCATGGAGGCCAGCGCGTACCTGCCGACGGACGGCGGCGGCTCCTGCGTCACGGCGACGGGACTTCCGGCGACTCACGGCGTGGTCGCGGTGGATCCTGATGTGATTCCGCTGGGTACGCGGGTCTACATCCCCGGTTACGGCGTCGCGATTGCGGCGGACACCGGCGGAATGATCGAGGGCGCCATGATCGACCTCTGCATGGAGGACTACGACGACTGCATGGAGTTCGGACGCCGGGACATCGACGTGTATATCCTCGAAACTTGAATCTATAAGGAACCGATGAAAGGCTTCGCAAAACGCGGAGCCTTTTTTCTTGTGTTTTTCATTCTGTCTTGCGAAGATAATAAAAGGAAGGATGTGAATGAATGCTTCGTTTTTGGTTGATTGTGGCCACGGTGCTCTGCGTCGTGATGGGGCTTTCCACCTGGTCGCTGGGCGCGGTGCTTCCGGCGCGCTGGCTTTCGCGGGGGCGTATCATAATAGCGACGCTAGATATCGCGTCGTTGCTTCTTTTTTTCGGATTGATTCGTCGTCATGACGGTATTTCGGAAACGCTCCTTCGCGTGGGCGTGATCCTGTTTTCGATGTACTGGATGGCAAAACTGGTGCTGATGGTGCTGGTCGGGATCGGCTGTGCTTTGCGCGGGGTGTATCGTTTTTTTGTCTCGGATATCATAATCACGCCTTACGACATGGAGCGGCGGCGGCTTCTGAAAGGGGCGGCGGCGCTTCCCGTCGCGGCGGCGGCAGCGGGCGTCTACGGCGGCACGGTGGGCAGGACAGACATAGCGCTGCGCGAATTTATCGTTCCCGTGCCGGGTATTGACGACGCGCTGGACGGATTCTGCATCGCGCAGCTCAGCGACATCCATCTCGGATTGTTTTTTTCTCTGGAGGAATGGCGCGCGCTTCTGGAGCAGGCGGCGGCAACGGATGCAGATGCGTTGGCTGTCACCGGCGATCTTTTCGACGATGACGATATGAACGCAGAGGCGGCGAGAATTCTCGACGAATATGTGCCGCGTTTCCCGAAGGGAATCTGGTTTTGTTACGGCAACCATGAGTATTTCCGCAATATCGAAGTGACGGAGGAAGCTTTGTCGAAAACGCGCGTGCATGTGCTGCGTGACGAAAGCGCGCTTGCCGTGGACGGCGCACGGCCCCTTTGGTTCGTCGGCGTGGATTATCCGCGTATGCGCGCTCTCTTTGCGGTAGACGGTTCGGCGTCGATGGAGACGGCGATGCGGGGCGTGCCGAAAAACGCGGTCAAGGTGCTGCTCGCCCATCATCCGGACTTTTTCGACGCCGCGGCGAAGCACAACGTCGAGCTGGCACTGGCGGGGCATACCCACGGCGGACAGCTCGGGATCTTCGGCATGCCGATCGTGCCGCCGGTATTCAAATATATGCGCGGCGTCTACCATGTGGGGAAAACCTTCGGCTACGTCCACAGCGGCAACGGAAGCTGGTTCCCGTACCGCCTGGGATGCCCGCCGGAGATCGCGGTGTTTGTGCTGAAGAAGAAATAGATTCAAACGAAAAAAAGGGTACGGGGAGAATAACAGGGGATTCTTTTCGTTGATTTTATCGGTTCTATAGTATCGAAATAAAGTTCCGGAAAAGAATGGGTGCGGAGGATTCCATGGAGATACGGGTTTTGCGGTATTTTCTCGCGGTGGTGCGGGAGGAGAATATTTCGAAAGCGGCGGAGTCACTGCATCTGACGCAGCCGACGCTTTCGCGGCAAATTGCTGATCTGGAGGCAGAACTTGGGCAGCCTCTTTTCGAGCGCGGACGCCGTCTCGCTCTGACCGAGGCGGGCGTGATGCTTCGCCATCGGGCGGAGGAAGCCGTGGCGCTCGTGGACCGCATCGAGGCTGATTTCCGTCACGCCGAGGACGTGGGCGGAACGCTGGCCATCGGCAGCGGCGTTTACGCGGCGGGCACGGAGCTGATTCGCAATTTAGAGGATTTTTCCCTGCGCTATCCAAAGGTGCAGTATGAGATTTACACGAACAGCGCCGACACGCTCCGCGAACGTTTGGACGCGGGGCTGCTCGATTTCGCGCTCTTGCAGGAACCTATCGACGTCGCCCATTACGATTATTTCCGTCTGCCGACGAAAGATGTCTGGGGTGTATTCACGCGGGCGGGCGGCGAGCTGGCGAAAAAGAAGAAAATCCGAAGGAATGACCTGACGGGGCGGCGGCTCGCCATCGCGGGACGGCTTGCCGTGCGCAAGGAGGTCGAGCACTGGCTCGGCGACGCGCAGGATTTCCAACTGTTCGCGCGGCACAATCTTTTGGACAATATCGTGCCGTTAGTGGAGGACGGCTTCGTGGACGCCATCACCATCGAAGCGTCGGCGCAAACCTGTGACCCGAACAAAACGGCGTTCCGCCCCCTCGACCCGCCCCTCACCACCACCGTGGTACTGGCGTGGAAACGCTTCCAGCCAACTTTCGGCGCGACAGGAAAATTCTTGGAGTTCTTGCGGGAGAAATTTGTGCTTATGGAATAACAATAGCCGCAATGAAATTTTTTGACACAAGGGACTTCTAAAGTTATAATAATCATAGGATATATACACGTTCAAGGAGGATGATGGCAATGTTGATGATTCGCGACACCAATGATTTTATCCACCAGATGATGGGTGCGCCGGTGGAGAGCAAAAAGGGATTGAAAAAAATACAAGATGCGGGCGTTGATACGAACAGCAAAGCGTATCAGGTAGTCATATCGGATATGGCGGCATCGGCAGGAAACGGCATTGCCTACACAAATCCGACCGCTATCAAGAATCGCATGATGAATTACGATGCAGACGGAAACTGGGTCAATCCTGCCGTCAAATATTACGGTGCAAAGAGCAACGGCAAAGTGTTCGACGGCGGAAAAGTTTCTCCCCATTGACGGTAAAAGCCGTCTCTGCTTTTTAGGCATAGATACACATAAAAAATAGGTATTAGACAAACTTCTATCAATGACTTTATACTATGGGCGAAGCCGATAAGAAAACGGCTCGCCCATTTTTTTTCGGGGCGACGTAAAAGGAGCGTGATGGGATTGAAAACGGCGAAAGCGGACGCGGGGCTGTCCGCGCTGCTGGAAAGCGCGGGATTCGAGCCGACGGACGTTCGCCGCTATATGGAGCTTTCGGCGCGCTCCGGCACGGAGGCGGCGCGGGCGCGAATCCTCCGGGGACAGAGGGGGCGGCTCATGGACGAGCTGCACCGAAGGCAGCAAGTCTTGGACAAGGTCGATTATTTGATATGGCAAGCCGAGAACGGCAAACAACAGAAAGGACGATGAAGAAAATGAAGAATTGGACGAAGAAAATGAAACTGGCGGTGCTGGCGGGCGTTCTCGCGGCGGGGTTGACGAGCTTTGGCGGCGTCGCCGACGCGGCGGAGGCGGCGGAAGGCTATCCCGCCGTGGAGGAAGTCAAGGCGGAGCTTGGGAAAGAAGCCGGGACGATTTTTGAAATCGGCTCGCCGAACGTCAACTACGACAAATATTTCACGGGCAAGACCTTCCTCGCGCCGCTGGCCAGCGACAAGATCGGCGTGGCGAACGTGACCTTCACGAAGGGCACCATCAACCACTGGCATATCCATCACGGCACCTGCCAGATCCTCGTCGGCGAGTCGGGGCGCGGCTACTACCAGATCTGGGGCGAGGAGCCGAAAGAAATCCTGCCCGGCACGGTGGTGACGATTCCCGAGGGCACGAAGCACTGGCACGGCGCGGGACCGAACAATATGATGCAGCATCTTTCCGTCATGCTGTCCGGCGAAGGCGTCTCGACGGAATGGCTGGAGCCGGTGGACCCGGTGGAGTATGCGAAACTGAAATGAGGTGACTGCATGAACCGGCGGGCGTTTTTGAAAATGACCGGCGCCGCGGCTGCGTCGGCGTTCCTGGGAAAATTTCCGACGCTGGCGGCGGCAGGCGGGAAAACGGGGCGGCGCGTGGATTTTCACGCCCACGCGATGCTGCCGTCTTATGTCGACGGGCTGAAACGCCTCGGCATCGACGTCGTGGCGGAAGAAGGTTTTCCCATTCCGCAGTGGTCGGAAGAGGCGCATCTGCAATTCATGGCGGACGCGGGGCTCGACTACGCCGTGCTGTCCATGCCGACGCCGCACACTTATCATGGCGACGCGGGGCTTGCCCGCGAGGTCACGCGGGCGGTCAATGAGGAATACGCCGCGTTCTGCCGGAAGCATCCGGAGAAATTCGGCTTCGTCGCGGCATTGCCCCTGCCTGACGTGGAGGGCGCGATAGAGGAATTTCATTACGCGACGGAACATTTAGGCGCGCTGGGCGTGAAGGTCGCGTCAAACAGCGACGGCGTGTATCTCGGCGATCCGCGTTTTGATTCGTTGTTTGCGGAGCTGGACAAGCGCGGCGCGCTCGTCATTTTGCACCCCAGCCCGGCGCGGAGCTTGCCGAGAGAGTGCGTTGTCACGGGTGGCGTGATGGCGCTTTACGAATATCCGGCGGATACCACGCGGGCGGTGGTGAATCTCTTAGCGAACCGGACATTGGAAAAATTCCCGCGCGTTCGTCTCGTGGTGCCCCATTGCGGCTCGTTCCTGCCCTATATGAAGAGCCGCGCGGGCGGGATGTTCAAGCTGCTTTCGGTGATGGGAAAGATGGAG
>JAGAZS010000134.1 GCA_017939945.1 Schwartzia sp. (in: firmicutes) | reverse complement strand
CCTAAGAGCGTCTGCATTTCAATCAATGACGTAGTTTGTCACGGGATTCCGTCGAGAGATACGGTCTTAAAGGAAGGAGACATCGTCAATATCGACTGCACGACGATTCTCGACGGATACTTCGCGGACGCGTCGCGGATGTTTATGATCGGCGAGGTGTCTCCGGCGGCGGAAAGACTGGTGCGCGTGACGAAGGAGTGCATGGAGTTGGGGATTGAGGCGGCGAGGCCGTGGCATTTTCTCGGAGACGTCGGAGCGGCTTGCGGAAGCCACGCGCATAAGAACGGATATTCCGTTGTGACCGATCTCGGCGGGCACGGCGTCGGCAAGGCGTTCCATTTGGAGCCCTTCGTGCCGCACGTAGGAGAAAAGAACACGGGAATGCTCCTGGTGCCGGGCATGGTACTGACGGTGGAGCCGATGATCAACGAAGGCACGTACAAGGTCACGACTGACAAAAAAGACGGCTGGACAGTGCGGACAAAAGATCATAAGTTGTCCGCCCAATGGGAAAAGACGATCCTGATTACGGAGACGGGGACGGAGGTCTTGTCGAGCTGATGAAAAGTTTTACGGAAATGAATGTTTCGGAAGCGGCTTTGGCAAAGCTCCGCCGACTCGGAATCGAGACGGCGACGCCGGTGCAGGAAAAAGCGATCCCGTTGGTGCAAAGCGGCGCGGACGTCATCGTGCAGGCACCGACGGGTACGGGCAAGACTCTTGCATTTTTGCTTCCGTTGATGGAGAAAATGAAGGCGCATGTGGACGAAGCGCAGGTTCTTATCGTGACGCCGACGCGGGAATTGACCCTGCAGATCGCAAGGGTAGCGAGATTCCTTGCGGAGGCGTTTTCCCTTCGGACGCTCGCGCTTTACGGCGGGCAGGATATCGAGAGACAAAAGGACAAGCTGCGCCGCCATCCGCAAATGATTATCGGCACGCCGGGACGTCTGCTGGATCATTTGCGGCGAAAGACGCTTCGCATTTCCCAGGCGAATCGCATCGTGCTGGATGAAGCGGATGAAATGATGAAGCGGGGCTTTTTCGAGGACATTGAAAAATTGCTCGCAGCGCTTGCCCCGGACAGGCAGCTTCTTCTTTTCTCGGCGACGATGCCGGAACGCGTTCGAGCGTTGGCGCACCGGTATATGCAGTCGCCCCGGGAAGTAAAAATCGAGGCGGAGCATATCACGCTGGATACGATTGCACAGACCATCATCGACACGACGGAGGAGACGAAGCTCGACAAGCTTTCGTTAATCATCAATGAGAAACAGCCGTATTTGATGATGGTGTTCTGCATGACGCGCCAACGTGTACATCAGGTGACGATGGACTTGGCGAGGCGCGGCTACCTTGTCGACGAGCTTTCCGGCGATTTGACGCAGGTACAGCGGACACTTGTCCTGAAGCGTTTCAGAGCAGCGGAGCTGCAAATTCTCGTGACGACGGATATTGCGGCGAGGGGACTCGATATTGAAGGCGTCACGCATGTGGTTAATTACGATATCCCTCGTACGACAGAGGATTATATTCATCGAATCGGGCGTACGGGCCGCGCGGGGAAGACGGGCGAGGCAATCACGTTTGTCAATGCGCGGCAATATGATCAGCTTCGGAAAATCGAGGCAGGCATCAAGAGCAGGATCGCAAAAGAGCGTTCTGCACGCAGCCATGCACAGGCAAAAGCGCGCGCGGAAGCTCGTGCCAAGGCTCTGCGGGAACGTACAAAAGAAAAGGATAAAGAAACAAAGCCATTGAGCAAATACGCGAACCGGAAAGGAGCGGAGCATAAAGGCAGGAATCCGCGCAGCCGGAGAAATCCCAAGGCGCGTTTCGAAGCGGAGGAACGCGGGAAAGGGCGGCAGAAGAAAAAAAGGTAAGAATTGAGAATTTTTGCAGGATTTTTTTCGGCGTTCTCGAATATTACCAATGATAAAGATTTTTCGGAACAACGATAATAGATAAAAGAGGGGGATTTCTAATGAGCGAGCAAAAACAAACGGTTGCCATCGTCTGCGGCGGCGGTCCGGCGCCCGGCATGAACGGCGTCATTTCGGCCGTGACGCTGGAGGCGCATCGGCAGGGTTGGGACGTCCTTGGTATGTATGAAGGCTTTTCGCATTTGGCGAAAGGCGAAAAGAACTATATCAAGCTGACCGATGAGGACGTGAGCCGGATCCATCTTCAGGGCGGATGCATGCTCCAAATGTCACGTTACAATCCGACGAAGAAAGAGGAAGACCTTACGGCTGTCGTCAATACGTTGAAAGAGCTTGGCGTCACCTATCTCGTAACCATTGGCGGCGACGATACGGCGTTCAGCTCGATGACGGTGGCGGCGCATGCGACGAAGAGCGGCCATCCGATTCGTTCCGTTCATGTGCCGAAGACGATCGACAACGATCTTCCGCTTCCCGAAGGAATCCCGACTTTCGGTTTTGAGACGGCTCGCGCACTCGGCGCAATTGAAACCGCTAACTTGATGGAAGACGCGCGCACTTCGAATAACCGTTGGTATTTCGTTGTGGCGATGGGACGCACGGCGGGACATCTTGCGCTCGGTATCGGCAAGGCGGCCGGTGCTCCGGTGACGGTTATTCCGGAGGAGTTTTCGGCGGACAAGATTCCGCTTCATCAGGTTGTGGATGTTCTCGTCGGATCCATGATCAAGCAGAAGGCGGCGGGGCGCAGCTACGGCGTCGCTGTTGTCGCGGAGGGCGTTATCGAGAAAATCATGGAAGAGGATTTGAAGATGCTCGGCGACCTCGCGTTGGACGAGCATGGGCATATCCGTTATGCGGAACTGGATTTCGGCGATATTTTGAAGCAGCAGGCGCTTCGCGAACTTGACCGCCTCGGCGTTAAGATGACGATTGTGGACAAGGAAATCGGCTATGAGCTGCGCTGCAGTTCGCCGATTCCGTATGATATCGACTATACGCGTTCGCTGGGTTATGCGGCGGTGCATTTCCTCAAGGAAGGCAATACGGGTGCGATGATTACGATCCAAAAGGACGGCGCGGTGCCGATGTACTTCGACGACATCAAGGATCCGGCAACGGGCAAGACCCGCGTGCGCCGCGTCAATATCGACTCGGCGGCGTACAAGATTGCGCGTGGCTTCATGGTTCGACTGGAGAAGGAAGACCTTGCGGACGAGTCCGTTGCGAAAGCCTTCAAGCTATCGACGGCTGAAATGGCGAAGCGGTATGGCTATCTTTTTGAGTGATATGAAAAAGATTTATTAAGTAAGGAAGGAAAATCCCTCTTATTCGGCGAATAACCGAAAAGAGGGATTTTTTATCGGGGGATTCGCTTTTTTCCACGTAAAAGGGTAAGGAGGAGTATATATGCCTTATGTTAACATCAAGATTACACGTGAGGGAGAGGTCGCGGCGGAGCAGAAGCGGCGGCTGATCGAGGGTGCGACGGATCTT
>JAGAZS010000133.1 GCA_017939945.1 Schwartzia sp. (in: firmicutes) | reverse complement strand
TCCTCGTCGTGCTCGACGACAATCAGCGTATTGCCGAGGTCGCGAAGCCGTTTCAGCGCGTCCAGCAGCCGGTCGTTGTCCCGCTGGTGAAGCCCGATGCTCGGCTCATCGAGAATGTAAAGCACTCCGACGAGCCCCGAGCCGATCTGCGTCGCCAGACGGATACGCTGCGCCTCACCGCCGGAAAGCGTCCCCGCCGCCCGCGATAACGTCAGGTAATCGAGTCCGACGTGAACGAGGAATCCGAGCCGCGCGTGAATCTCCTTCAAGATCTGCGCCGCGATTTTCTGTTCACGGGGCGTCAGGTCGAGAGACGAAAAAAATTCATCCGCATCCCGAATCGTAAGTTGCGTCGCCTCGTGGATGCTCTTTCCTCCCACTGTCACCGCCAGCGTTTCCGGCTTCAATCGCGCGCCGTGGCAAACCGGGCAGGGCGTAACCGTCATGTAATTCTCGTAGCTCTCGCGCATCTCGTCGCTGTCCGATTCCCGATAACGGCGGGAAAGCAGCGGCATGACGCCCTCGAAGGGATTGTAATATTCCTTGTACTCGCCGTACATATTCTCATAACCGTACTCGAAGCATTCCTCGCCGGAACCGTAAAGCAAGATATCCCGTACTTTCTTCTTCAGCTTGGAAAAAGGCGTATCCACCGTGCAGCCGTATTTCCGCAGTACACCGTCCATTTGGCACATGGCGTAGGAATTGAGATTCTTCGACAGCGGCGCGAAAACACCCTGCGCAACGGAAAGCGACGAATCGGGCATCACAAGCTCCTCGTCGAACTCCATCTGGCTGCCGATGCCGCTGCACGCCGGACACGCGCCGAAAGGGCTGTTGAACGAGAACATGCGCGGCGCAAGCTCCGGCAGGCTGACGCCGCAGTCGATGCAGGCGAAATTCTGGCTGAACATCAAAAGCTCGCCGTCCACCACCTGCACATAGACGACGCCCTCGCCGAGTTTCAGCGCCGTCTCCAGCGAATCGGCCAGACGCTGGCGGATGCCATCCCGAATGACAAGACGATCGACCACGACCTCGATCGTGTGCTTCTTGTTTTTCTCCAGCTCGGGTTCCTCGCTGGCGTCGTAAATCTCCCCGTCCACGCGCATACGAACGAACCCCTCGCGGCGGATTTGCTCGAACACCTTGCGATGCTCGCCCTTCTTCCCGCGCACGATCTGCGCGAGGATCAACAGCCTCGTCCCCTCGTCGAGCGCCAGGATCTGGTCGAGCATCTGATCCAGCGTCTGCTGGGAAATCGGCTTGCCGCACTTCGGGCAATGGGGCCGCCCAGCCCGCGCGTACAAAAGGCGCAGATAGTCGTAAATCTCCGTCACCGTGCCGACGGTGGAGCGCGGATTACGGCTCGTCGTCTTCTGGTCAATGGAAATCGCAGGCGAAAGCCCCTCGATCAAATCCACGTCCGGCTTGTCCATCTGCCCGAGGAACGGCCGCGCATACGCGTAAAGCGACTCCACATACCGCCGCTGCCCCTCGGCATAAATCGTATCAAAAGCCAGCGAAGACTTCCCTGACCCTGAAAGCCCCGTAATGACGATCAGCTTGTCCCGGGGAATCTCCAAGTTGATATTCTTCAGATTGTGCTCCCGCGCCCCGCGGATGCGAATGGTGTTTTCCATGAAAATTAATCAGCCTTTCCTAATTACTTTCAAATCGGATAATTCAAAGCCTTGTTTTCCTTCATCCGCTCCACGAACGACGCGGAGCGGTTCGCGTGCGCCATATAATACTCTTCGTCCTCCGGCAGATTCCCATAATCATAGTACCACGGCAAATGCCGCG
>JAGAZS010000132.1 GCA_017939945.1 Schwartzia sp. (in: firmicutes) | reverse complement strand
GGCATCGCGGGATAAAAATCCTGCGCTATCGCCGCGCCTTCCCAGCTCCTGATCTCGCAACGTAAAAGATCCGGAACATTGATGCGATCCACCTTCAGGCGAGTCTCCTTCAAGAGCTTCAATTCCCCGCGCAATTCCTCCTCGCTGCGCGGCACGAGCTCTACCGCAATCCTTTTCATAAGCCGCCTCCCGTTTCCCAAAATGTACTATGACAGTTTTTGTCAGAACAATCCCGTGATGCGTCCGGTCTCGTCGATATCCATAGCTTCCGCCGCCGGCTTTTTCGGCAACCCCGGCATTGTTAGTATATCACCTGTGAGCGCAACAATAAAGCCCGCGCCCGCAGAAACCCGAAGCTCACGCACCGTGACGGAGAATCCGCGCGGACGCCCAAGCTTCGACGCATCGTCGGAAAGCGAGTATTGCGTCTTCGCCATGCAGACCGGCATCTTGTCGAGGCCCAGCGCCTCGATCTCGTCCAGCTGCTTCTTCGCCGCGGCGGTAAAGGTTACGCCGTCCGCGCCGTAAACCGTGCGCGCCACCGTCGTAATCTTTTCGGCAATCGGCGCGTCGGATTCATAAAGCGTATGGAAATCTTTCGGCTTCGCCATGGCCGCCTCGACTTTTTTCGCCAAGGCGACGCCGCCTTCCCCGCCTTTCGCCCAGACCTCGGAAACCGCAACCTCCGCCCCAAGCTCCGCGCATTTCTTCTCGACGAAGGAAAGCTCCTCGGCTGTGTCCGTCGGGAACGCGTTGACCGCGACCACGGCGGGCAAACCGAAAGCGTGAATTGTCTCGATATGCTTCAAAAGATTTTCCATGCCCTTTTCAAGAGCGCCCATATCAACGCGGGACAGGTCGTTCTTCGGCACGCCGCCGTGCATCTTCAGCGCGCGCACCGTCGCGACGATAACCACTGCATCGGGCGAGAAGCCCGCGAAACGGCATTTGATGTCGAGGAATTTCTCCGCGCCGAGGTCGGCGCCGAATCCTGCCTCCGTGACGACCACGTCCGCGAGATTCAACGCATATTTCGGCGCCATGACGCTATTGCAGCCGTGAGCGATATTCGCGAACGGACCGCCGTGGACGAACGCCGGAGTCCCGCCAAGGGTCTGCACAAGATTCGGCTTGATTGCGTCTTTGAAGAGCAACGTCAACGCGCCTGTCACATTCAATTCCTTCGCGCGAACGGCACGCCCGTCCGTCGTGTAAGCAACGACGATCTCGCCGAGCCGCCGCTTCATGTCCGTCAGGCTGTCGGAAAGGCAGAGAATCGCCATCATTTCGGAAGCCACCGTGATATCGAAGCCCGTCTCCCGCGGCACGCCGTGCGCTTTGCCGCCGAGACCGATCACCACATGCCGGAGAGCACGGTCGTTCAGATCGAGCACACGCTTCCAAACGACGCGGCGAACGTCGATATTCAGCGCGTTGCCCTGCTGGATATGATTATCCAGCACCGCCGCCAAAAGATTGTGTGCGGTAGTGATTGCATGGAAATCGCCGGTGAAGTGCAGATTAATGTCCTCCATCGGCACGACCTGAGAATATCCGCCGCCTGCCGCGCCGCCTTTCAGTCCGAAGCACGGACCGAGGGACGGCTCGCGGAGCGCAACCGCCGTTTTTTTGCCCATCACATGAAACGCGTCGGCAAGCCCGACGCTGGTCGTCGTCTTGCCCTCGCCCGCCGGCGTCGGATTGATGGCCGTCACCAGCACAAGTTTCCCGTTCGGTTTGTCCTTGACGCGCTCCCAAACGGATGAGGCAAGCTTCGCCTTGTATTTCCCGTAAAGCTCCAGCTCGTCCTCGGTAATGCCCAGCGTCTCCGCGATTTCCCGTATCGGCTGGATCACGGCCTCCTGTGCACTCTCCACATCACTCTTCATGAGTTCCCCTCCTCAAAAATATATAAAATCAAGAACTTGTTATCCTCTTTGCATCTTCGCCGCCGTCACGACATTCTGCATCAGCATCGCCACCGTCAAGAGGCCGACGCCGCCTGGCACCGGCGTGATCGCGCCCGCCACCTCGCTGACCGCCTCGAAATCCACGTCGCCGACGAGTTTTTTCGGCTCGATGCGGTTGATGCCGACGTCGATAACCGTCGCGCCGGACTTCACCATATCCGCCTTCACGAACTTCGGCTTTCCGATGGCCGCGACGAGGATGTCCGCCTGCTTCGTAATATCGGCTAAATTTTTCGTATGGGAATGGCAGATTGTCACCGTGGCGTTCTTTGCCAGCAGCAGCTGAGCCATCGGCTTGCCGACAATATTGCTGCGCCCGATGATCACGGCGTGCTTTCCGTCCATCGGAATATCCGCGTATTCCAACATCCTGACACAGCCCGCCGGTGTGCAGGG
>JAGAZS010000131.1 GCA_017939945.1 Schwartzia sp. (in: firmicutes) | reverse complement strand
TTGATGAGATCCAAGAGGCGCCGAAAGCGATTGCTTCCTTGAAATATTTTTGTGAAGAGGCGGCTTCGTACCATATTGTGGCGGCAGGTTCGTTGCTGGGCGTTGCAATACACGGGGGAGATTCGTTTCCCGTGGGTAAAGTTAATACGCTTCGGGTGTATCCCATGACCTTCGTGGAATTTTTGTATGCAGTAGGCGAAGACGGATTGGCAACCTTGCTGGAGCAAGGCGATTGGAAATTGATTGACACGTTTCAAGATAAATTTACAACCTGGCTGAAAAATTATTATTATGTCGGGGGGATGCCGGAGGCCGTGAAGATATTCGCGGAAACACGCGATTACCAATCGGTTCGTAGTATGCAATCAGAGCTTACAGAGATGTACGAGGCGGATTTCGGCAAGCATGTCGACGCACGTGAACTTCCGCGGGTTCGCATGGTTTGGAACGCTATTCCCGTGCAGCTTGCAAAGGAAAATAAAAAGTTCTTTTTCGGTCAAGTGAAAAAAGGGGCACGCGCCAGGGATTGGGAGACAGCCATTGAGTGGCTTCTTGACTGCGGCTTGATAACAAGGGTTCATCGCGTGACAAAACCGGCAGTTCCGCTAAAGGCGTATCAGGAAATGAATGCGTATAAGCTGTTTTTTCTTGATGTAGGATTATTGGGGGCAATCAGCGGGATAGACGCGAGATCGCTCTTGGAAGGAAATCGCTTGTTTGTGGAATTCAAAGGGGCTCTTACGGAACAATATGTGTGCCAGCAGCTGATTGCCGACAAGGGGTATGAACCTTTTTATTTTTCTTCGGAAAGCAATAAATATGAAATCGACTTCATGCTGCAGAATGGTCATGACGTCATTCCGGTGGAAGTAAAGGCGGAGCATAACGTACGCGCCAAAAGTTTACGTGCATACGTGGAAAAACATAAGCCGGCCAAGGCGGTGAGATTGTCGATGAACAATTATCGGCAGGAAGAGTGGCTGATCAATATTCCGTTGTTCGCGATTCATTGTTTGGACTTTGACAGGATTTGATCCCTGCGTTAAGTTTGCATGAAGCCATTACGTCGTTTCACCATCCGGAGGCCGGACGGGGAAGCTTCCTTAAGGAGAACACCGAAACGCATGCTTGCCGGGACAATAGAAAAGCCTGCCGGAGTTTGGCCGGCAGGCTTTGAGAAAATGACTAGAGTATGTATCCCGGGATATAATGATTCATTTCGTCGATGGGAGTTGGTTCCTCGCACATGCAAATGATTCCGCCGCCGCCGCGGGGGAGGCCTGACTTGTCCAGCAGCGAGAAGTTTTTGATTCCCCGCCTGTCCGGGAGGCTTGCTTTCTTGATTTCCAACGGGTGCAGCATTCCGTTTTCTTCGACGATGATGTCGATTTCCTTCCGGTTGCTGTCACGATAATAGCTGAGTTTCGCCCGGTTCTTTCCATAGGCGTATTGTTTGACGAGTTCGAGGACAATGTAGTTTTCGTAATAATGCCCGCTGACGGCACCCTGCATTAGCGTTTGGGGGGTGAGCCATGAAGCGAGGAAAGCGCACAGCCCGGTATCCATGAAGTAGAGCTTCGGGGTTTTGACCAGCCGCTTTAGCGCGTTGTTTGAGAACGGGGGCAGCAGGTATATGACGCCAAGTCCCTCCAGAAGCAAAATCCATTGCCGGGCGGTTGGTTCGGATATCTCGGCGGCTTCTGCCAGGCGGGCATAATTGAGTTGGTCTCCGGCCAATGCTGCGGCTGCCGAGAGAAAACGGCGGAACCGGAGTGTATCCCTTACGTTGCCATCCTCTGCAACATCGCGCATCAGGTAGGTTTCGATGTAAGAATTAAAGTACTCCGTTCGCAAATCATCTTCTGCGGTAACGCCTTTTGGGAGTCCGCCTTCCCATATATGATGGAATACACGGGAAATGTCTAAAAATGGACGTGATTTGGCTCGCTCTCTGAGCGGCTCGAGTGCAAAGTCCGGTGTGCGGGGCTTCCAATCTGCGGCGAATTTTTCCTGTTGGGAGAGCCCATAGAGTTCAAGCAGGCCGACGCGCCCAGCCAGGCTCTCACGTATTCCTTTCATCATTGGGAATTTTTGGGAACCCGTCAGCCAGAACTGTCCGGGAGATTCGTTGGCGTCGACTATGAATTTGATTTGCTCTGTAAGCCCCGGCGCTTTTTGTATTTCGTCGATCAGGACAGGCGGCGGATAGGTCTGGAGAAACAAGGCGGGATCCCGACGCGCCAAGTCACGGGCGGCATAGTTATCCAGTGTGACGTAAGTGCGGTCTGTTCCTTCCGCTAAATGGCGGAGCATAGTGGTCTTTCCGACTTGGCGGGCGCCGGTCACCAGCAATACTTTAAAGAAATCGTTCATGCGCAGGAATTTTTCTTCTAAAGCTCGGTGCGTATATTTCATGCAATTCACCTCGATTATTATGAAAATCTAAAGTATGGTTTAAGATTATCATAAAACGAGGCTGGCGTAAAGAGGATATAGAACGCAGCTTTCGGATTATGCGGGACAAGACGGAGGATTTCGGCAAGATCATGGCCGTGATGGAGTGAAAAGTGTTATGGACGTTCAATACTACAAGCTCGAGATTTTCGTCCCCGAGACGCATTTCCGCGCATTGCAAAAGGCGTTGCAGGAAGCGGACGCGGGGCATATCGGGAATTATGATTCGTGCCTTTCGTACAGCCGCGTCACGGGGACTTGGCGGCCTTTGGCGGGGACGCAGCCGTTTATCGGAACGGAAGGCGAGGTCAGCGAGGAGCCGGAGCTGAAGGTCGAGGTGACGATTCGGGCGGAGATCCTGGACACGGTGATGCGGGCGGTGAAGGCCGTGCATCCGTATGAGGAGCCGCTAATCAATGTGCTGCCGCTGGCTGCTACGAGCATGGAGTGGAAATGAGTCTGGAAATGCTTTCGATGGACGCGCTTGCGTATTGCACGCTTTGTCCTCGTCGGTGCGGGGGGAATCGGTTCAACGGGGAGCTTGGCTATTGCGGGGCGGGGCGCCTTGTCCGTGCTGCGCTCGTTTCCCTGCACCCGTGGGAGGAGCCGTGCATCGCCGGAAAGAACGGTGCGGGCACGGTGTTTTTTTCGCATTGCAGCCTGCGCTGCCTGTTTTGCCAGAACTCCCTCATCAGCCACGAGGAGAATGGTATAGACGTCACGGAAGAACGGCTGGCGGAGATTTTTCT
>JAGAZS010000130.1 GCA_017939945.1 Schwartzia sp. (in: firmicutes) | reverse complement strand
GTCGGCGGGGCGCGCCTCGACGGCAGCGGCCTCGGCGCGGACAACGCGCCGGAAGATTTTGCGGAAGCCTACGGTTTTCCCGCAGGATGGGACGGGCAGGACCGCCGGGAAATCGGAAACTGCGGCGAATATCTGCAAAAAAAGGAAGAAAAGATAATCTTCTCGCTCTTCGCCGAATAAGTCTTTTGATGAAATCTATAAGGAGGTCGATTCCCATGAAAAAAACTTTGGCGGCATTCTTCGCGATGATGGCTCTTGCCGTCCCCGCGTCGGCGAAGGACGTCTATGTCACGTCGGTGGAAGTGGCGGCAAGCCAAGTCCGGATTTACGCCATGGACGAAACCGTCGGCGTGAACGGCGACGTCTATGCCGTGATGACCAAGGCCGTGTACCCCGACGGCAACAGCAACGAAATTTTCGCCCGCTTCGTGCGGGAGCAGAGCGGCTGGCGGGCAGACTACGGCAACACGAGCTACGGCTACATCGTGGACTGGCCGCCCCATGTGGAGGCAATCTTCGACTGGCTGATGGACAGGGTGCTCGGGCGGCAGTGAACTTCCTCTCTGCCGCAGGAGCAAAGGGAAAGCAGAGCGCCGTTATTCCATGCGCTCTGCTTTCATTGCTTTCTTTCGGAGATACATGGCCTTGTCCGCGCGCTTGAATACGTTCGTGACGGAGCTATCCGTCGCCGGATTGTAATAGGCGACCCCGATGGCTGCGGAAAGCTGCTCCCACGGCTCCAAAGTCGTATCCTTCGCCATTTCCTCCAGCGTCTCGTTGAACTTGGCCACCAGCGCGTCCACGTTCTTGTAATCCTCGTTTTCCAGCAGCACCACGAACTCGTCGCCGCCGATGCGGAACACCGGGGAATGGGCGAAAATCACGCAGACGACATGACAGAGCTTTTTGATGGCGATATTGCCCTGCTCATGACCAAAGGTATCATTGATGCGCTTCAAATAATTGAGGTCGATCATCGCCACGCCGAACCGTTTGTCCCTGTCACGCCCCAGTTCCCACTCGACACGGCGAATCTCGCTGTCATAGGCTGCCTTGTTGCGGATACCTGTCAACGCGTCCTTGTGCGCCATCTCGTGCATCGCGTCGGCGTGCTCCTGCGCCTCGCCCAGCTTCTTCGTCGTCTCCACCAAGGTTTTCATGTAGTTTTCCAGTTCGAGGATCATCGCCGCGATCTGCATGGACAGCGCGGCAATCTCGTCCTTGCCCGTCGCGCCCTTCTCGATCGTCCCTGCGATGGCCGCGTTCTTCCCTTCCGCGTAAACACGGACATTCGTCTGGAGCTGGGACAGCTTCGCGATATAGTGCCGATGGATAAACCAGAGAAGCGCCGCCACGCAAGCCGCGAGAATCAGGCCCATGCCCGCCGTCTGCACCACCGCGCGCTTCAGGATCGCGCTGTTCACCGCCGCAATCTCGACTTCCGTTCCGATCAGGCCGAGTTTTTTCCCGTCCACGAACACCGGCGTATAATACGCATAAGTCTTTCCGTACTCGTTGTCATACTCGTCGTAGCCCTGCGGCTTTTTCCCGGTGTTCCACGCCTCCCACATCTTTTGATGCTCTTCGAGCGGCTCGTAGACATCCACCGCGAGACGGAGCCACCCCGCGCCGTCAATCATCTCCTCCTCCCGAATATCGTCAATCACCCAGCGCATGTGCAGCAATTCGCCCGTCGGCACACAATAGTAGGCGTAACGCAGGCCATGCGCTGCCTTGATTTTCTCGAAAGTGAGAAGCCAATATTCATGCACATAGGTGACATACGCGAGCTGCGTCTCATCGTCCAGATCCATCGCCCGGACGTCCCGTCCCATCACCTTGCCGGGATAGCGCGCGGCAAACATCCGGTCAAACTTCTCCTTGTCTTCGTGCCAGTCGGAAAAGTCAACGCGAAGCCGCATGTCTTTATAGCGTTTCAGAAAAACTTCATGATACTGGATGAAATTTTCGCCGTCCGCTACGAGCATTGCTTCCAAAGCATGGGCAATCTTTTCCATGTTTTCCTCGCACTGTTGTTTATAGGCCGCCGTCTCGTTGTAGTAAATGTTCGCGCCGCTCATCAGGAGCGTCACAAGGCCAAACACCGTGAACATCAGTGCGAACTTGAACAGCAGCCCGTCCCGCTTATTCCTCGCCATGCAACGGCACCGTCCCTTCTTGTGGATGATTCGGACTTATTGTACTCCATTTTCTTCGTGCCTGCAAATTTCCTTTGTTCATTCCGAATCGCCTGCATTTCCTTCTTGCGAAAATACAAAGCATAAAAAAAGAGCGCCGTTATTCCACGACGCTCCAAATCTTGACGGCTCCCACCGTCTGCTGCCTCTGTTCTTCCGTCTGCCGTTCCCGCGTTTCCTTTGCGCCCTTCGAGCGGATCTCGCTGATCAGGCTGTGCTGCAGCGGAAGCTGGCGACCGCCGTTCTGGCTCTGCCTTGTCTGCTCCATCTCATTCACTCCCTTCCAAAAAATTTCCGCCATTTTACCACATCTTAAAATTCTTTGCAAGAATCCGGCGGGCTTTTTTACTATTTCCGATATGGAATATTTCTTTAAAAAATCTTCTTCCCTTTCGTCTCGTTATCCTTTATACTATGAGCTATGGGAGAGATTCATTTTTTAAATGGGAGGTTATTGTATGAAAAAATTTGTTTGCAGCGTTTGCGGGTATGTCTTTGAGGGTGACGCGCCTCCGGCGCAGTGCCCGATTTGCAAGGCTCCGGCGTCGAAATTCGTCAAGCAGAGCGGAGACCTCGTTTTCGCTGACCAGCATGTCGTCGGCGTAGCGAAGGGCGCCGATGAAAAAGTCATCGAGGGGCTGCGCATGAACTTCACCGGCGAGTGCTCCGAAGTCGGCATGTATCTCGCCATGAGCCGCGTCGCGGACCGCGAAGGCTATCCCGAGATTGCCGAAGCGTTCAAGCGCTATGCCTTTGAGGAAGCCGAGCATGCAGCGAAATTTGCCGAGCTCCTCGGCGAAGTGCTGACGGACAGCACGAAGAAGAACCTCGAAATGCGCGTCGACGCCGAGCACGGCGCCTGCGCAGGCAAGAAAGAGTTGGCAACGCTGGCTAAGCAGCTCAACCTCGACGCCATCCACGACACGGTACACGAAATGGCGAAGGACGAGGCGCGCCACGGCTGCGGCTTCAAGGGTCTCCTGGATCGTTATTTTAAATAAGGAAGAAACTTTTCGGGAAACCGTCGCAGATTCGCGGCGGTTTCTTTTTGCGTCTTTCCAAAAAGGCTTTTCTATTTTATAATGAAAAGGAATTTAACAAAGATACGATTGCGGAGGCGATTATGCACCAATTTCTTTTCTATATCGGCGATTTCCCGATCCGCGCCTATGGACTGGTGTTGAGCCTGTCCATCGTGCTGGCGACGGGCGTCGCCTATTTTCTCGCAAAACAGGACGGGCGCTGGCACAATCATATTGTCGACATGGGCATTTACTGCGGGTTGGCCGGCATCCTCGGCTCACGGCTTTGGGACGTTTTTTTCTTTGACTGGGACTACTACCGCGACCATCTGACGGAAATCCTGAACGTCTGGCAGGGCGGCATGGCAATCCAGGGCGGCGTCATACTCGGCGCCATTGTCGGGATCATCTACACGAAACGGCACGGCATCGACAGCTGGGCGATGGCGGATATCGTCGCCCCCGCCGTGATTCTCGGGCAGGCGCTTGGACGCTGCGCAAACCTTTTGAACGGCGACGCTTTCGGTGCGCCGACAGGCGGCGATTTCGGCATCCTCTACCCGTCCACCACCCTCGCCTATCGGACATACGGCAGCCAACCGCTTTGGCCCGCCGAGATTTGGGAAGGGCAGCTCGACATGGCGATTTTCGCGCTGCTCCTGATGTACCGCACCACATCCCACGCGAAGGGACAGGCTTTCTCGCTGTATGTAATCCTGTATTCCGTCGCGCGGTTCTTCCTCGAATACTTCCGCGGCGACTACGCAGAGCCGGTGCTCGGGCTGTTCACCTCGGCGCAGACCACCAGCGCCGTCGCCGTCATCCTCGGCATAGCCGCATGGATATGGTTCGGCGTGCGCGAAAAAAACGCGAAGAAAAACGCCGACCTTCCCCCAGAGGATTGACACGCCGTTGTTCCCGCGCGTATGACTCGTGCCTCGTCGAAATGCCGCAGAGGATAGTTTGTCTTTGACAAACTTTGAACTAAGGCATTATAATAATTACAAGGAAAAAATTTGCATCGGCAAGGAGTTTTCTCATGGATAAAATCATCGCCCGCCATTTGACCGCGGATTTATATGGCTGCAAGGCCAGCCTTCTCGCTGACGAGGACAGCTTGGGCGTCAAGGTGCCCGCCCTCTTCGAGGAACATGGCTTTCATGTCATGGCCTCCACCTTGCAGGACATCGACGAGAGCCATTCGGCGCTCATACTGCTGCTCGCCGAAGGACATTTCGCAATCCATCTGTACCACGATCTCGCCTATGTCGCTGCCGACCTTTTCCTCTGCGAGCATGCCGCGGCGCCGGAAGACCTGCTTCAGAAAATCAAGAACGTCTTCAAGCCGGAAAAATTCCGCACGACCTATCTGAAACGCGGGGATTTTAGCGTAAGCGGCGCGGATATGAAACCACAGACAAAAACGCGGGTCGCGCCGCTTCGTCGTATCCACAACACCGGTGCGAAAGTCATCCGCTTGCTCGCGCACCGCAAACATTAACGGTTTAACTGGAATTTTTCAAAAAACCCTTGCTTTTTCGCGAAGCATGGCGTATAATCATTCTGTCGTCGGGATGTGGCGCAGTTTGGTAGCGCGCATCGTTCGGGACGATGAGGCCGCAGGTTCGAACCCTGTCATCCCGACCACTTTTGAAAGCAAAACCGTCTGCTAACCGCAGGCGGTTTTTTTGTGCGAAAAAACGATTTCCTATTGACGGCGCACAGCAAAAGCCATACTATAATGGCAGGAATATAAACGGAAAGGACGGTCGTCATGATCAAAAAACCGCATCTTTACGAGCTTCTCATCTGCCGCTCGCTGCTCAACGACGACGTATTGCTTCATCTCGCAACCTATCTCGAACATCCGTCGAACGTCTCCATGCAATACGAATTCGTCGCGCGCCTGATTGACGCTGCAGAAGAGCATGGCCTGGAAGGGAATCTTTTGCGCGCGTATCTTCTGGACCGTCTCGCGAACAACGACAACATCGTCGCGCGCAGCGTCGAGCGCACAAAAGGGCACATCTCGCCGAGCCTCCGCTCGGCTTTCGTCCACGACATCGAAGTACTGGAGCCGCTGCTCCGCGAACCTCCCAGTACCTTCCTGACCGTCTCGATACTCGACAACTACCAGCCGGGCGAATCCATGGTGACGCCGGGCATCGCAGGATTGCGCGGCATTCTCGATCGCCCGTGGACGCCTGCAAAACTCGCGGACGGACTGGCCGAATACTATCTGCGCTTCGGCTGCGGCGACATCTCGGCATACCGTGCTTTCCGCTGGGACGAACGGAGCGGACTCGTCGGCATCCGTCACTTCGAAAACATCCGGTTCACCGACTTGATCGGCTACATGAGCCAGAAAAAAGACCTGCAAAGCAACACGATGGCCTTCCTCGCCGGACGACCGGCAAACAATGTGCTGCTCGTCGGCGCCCGCGGCACGGGCAAATCCTCGTCGGTCAAAGCGCTGGCAAACGAATACTTCTCCATGGGACTTCGTCTCGTGCAAATCACCAAGCCGCAGCTTTCCTATCTGCCGAAAATCATGGAGACGCTCCGCCGCTTTGCTTCGAAACATTTCATCCTCTTCCTCGACGACCTCTCCTTCGAAGACACGGAACCGGAATACAAATACCTGAAATCCACCATCGAGGGCGGCGTCGAATCCCGCCCCGAAAACGTCCTGATCTACGCCACCTCGAACCGCCGTCACCTGATCAAGGAAACATGGCACGACCGCGAGGCGGGCGCCGACGACGTCTACCGCAACGACAGCATGAACGAAACGATTTCCCTATCCGACCGCTTCGGCCTGATCATCAACTACCGCGCCCCG
>JAGAZS010000013.1 GCA_017939945.1 Schwartzia sp. (in: firmicutes) | reverse complement strand
TCTTCCTTCCTGTTTTTCTGTCAAACCTATCCTTCCTGTAGTATAATAGAATTGGAAGTATCACTTGAACGGGAACGAAAGATAAGAATGGAGGCAGAGAAAATGGAGATCAAGGCAATCATGCTCGACGCGGATGAAAAAATGGTTCAGGAATCGGCGATAGGGCGCCGTCCCCACTACAGCTTCCCTTTGCGGCGCAGAAGCTCGTGGAGGTAGTTGTACAAAGCCTCGTCCATGGAGCCGGGCTGGATGACGTACCATATCCCTGCGTCGTCCGTGGGGAGATCGACCTGATTCGGGCCGTCCCAAATGAACGTCCGCTGCCGGCAGTAAGCGTAACGCTCCATGTCCACACGCTCGATGATGATGGGCGTGGCGTCGGATAATTCCACAGTGACCCATATTTCATAGACGGAATCTCCGACGCGCTCCAATGTGGTCGGATCGGCCAGGCAGACGCAGTCCCCGTTCCGGTAGAATTGGGTGTCGCTTCGCGCGAGGCAGAGGCAGGGAAAAGCGGCCAGCAGGAACAGGCAGAGGGCGATGATCCTTTTCGTTTTCATGGAAATACCTCCTTCAAACTATCTTTTCACAGCTTCGCACCGCAGCTTTCGCAGAACTTCGCGCCCTCGCGCAGCGTCGAGCCGCAGTTCTCGCAAAAACGCGGCGTATTCTTTGCCCCGCAGTTCTCGCAGAAACGGCTGCCCGGTTTTAACTCCGCGCCGCATTTTATGCAGCGGATCGCATGCAGCGGAACGATATATTTATGGATATCCTCATGCAGGATGTTCACCACCGCGAACTCCGGCGATACGAAATACCATTGCGGTTCCTTCAAATGCGGAAACATCAATCCGATCGAGCCGTCCTCCGTCACCGCCAGAAGCTCGTCGTCCTCCAGCGGCGTCTTGGCGTCGTATGCCCTGGCGATTTCGTGCAGCTCGTCCGTGCGGACCACGTCGCCGTCGCCTGTGAATATCCACTCCTTGCAGTTTTGTGCCGCAACTTCCGCCGCGGCTTCAAAACTTCCCGCCAGTTTCATGTCCGAATCTCCTTTCTACCATTTGTCGTCAAACATGGATTCCGGAACGCTTTTGCCTTCCGCAATCCCGTCGTAAGTCGCTGCGCCGATTTCTTTTGTCATGGACTGCCCGAATCCCTGCGCCAGCTCGCGGGTAGTTTCCTTTCCGAAAAATTTTTGGAAGTTCATGCTGGTCAATTTGTTGACGCTCTTCTGCGACAGGTCTTTATTCCATACCCTGTTGATTTCCTTGTAGTGCTGCTTCATGGCGTTGGCGTTCTGCTGGCCGACGCCGGCGCTGATGTTGTCCCCGATTTCGCTGACGGCATATTTAAACAGTCCGTTGGATAATCCTTTTGCTGCCGCCTTGGCTGCATTTTCGCCCTTGATGGCGGCAACGATAACTTCTTTCCCCGTTTCCGAACCGACAAAAGTGGCGACTTTCGTTTTCCAGGAGCCTCCGGCATGGTTCTGGATAATATCGGCTGCGCCTTTTGTGAATCCTTCTCCGACGCCTTTCAGGACGCTCTCGCCTTTAGCCACGGCTTCCATCGTGCTTTTGCCTACGTTTTTCACGCCGGTGTACACATCGGCGACCAGCTTGCCGCCGACCGGCTCCGTAATGACCGACAGACCGTCCACGGCAATATCCGCCGCCTTTTCCGTCACCTCCAGAACCCTGGTTCCCGCATCCCAGATTTTCTCCACCCGATGCGCCGCATTTTGCTGTGATTCCAGCAGGGACTGCCATTTCCTCTGGCTCTCTTTGCGCTGCG
>JAGAZS010000129.1 GCA_017939945.1 Schwartzia sp. (in: firmicutes) | reverse complement strand
GTCGTCACGCCTCCGGACGTCGATGCTCCCCCGGAGGTCGTCGCCGCCCCCGTATCGGCCGATTTTTCCGCTTCCCCATGGGCGCAAAGCGAGCTGAAAGAAGCCGCCGCCCTAGGCCTAATTCCCGACCGACTGAAAGACGCGGACCTGACCGAGCCGATCACCCGCGCGGAGTTCGCCGCCGTCAGCGTCAAATGCTACGAGGCGCTGACCGACACGAAGGCCGAACCGTATGCGCCCAATCCCGTCACCGATACCCCGGACGTCGAGATATTAAAGGCCTACAATATCGACGTGACAAACGGCACGAGCCCGACCACATTCTCCCCGGAAGCATTGCTGAACCGGGAGCAGGCGGCGACGATGCTGACCCGGCTTTACAAGAAAATCGCCGTCGACGGTTGGACGCTGGAGACGGACGGGAACTACGCCGGGACGTTCCGGGATATGTTCGAGACGCCCGCGCCCTTTGCCGACGACAGGAACATTTCCGGCTGGGCGAAGGACAGCGTCTACTTCATGAAAGCGAAGGGAATCATCGGCGGCGTCGGCGACAACAAATTCGCGCCCCGCGCGATTACCGACGCCGAAGTGGCGGAAGGTTACGCGCAGGCCACCCGCGAGCAGGCGATCCTGATTGCCAAGCGCATGGTCCAAAAGCTTGGATAAGGCAACCAAAATTCATAGTGTACAATAAGGAGCGACGCATTTTTGAAAGGAGCGGTATCAGTGAATAAGAGCAAGAAAAGGATAGCAAAAAAAGCGAAGAGAATCGCCTCGATATTCGGAACTTTGCTTGTCGGCGGCATTTGGCTGTTGGGCTTTGCGGCGGACGCCGAAGCCTGCACGACGGCGATCGTGACGAGGGGAGCATCCGCCGACGGCAGCGCATACGTCACCCATTCCAACGATGCCTTTTCCAGCGATCCGAATATCGTCTATGTCCCGGCGAAGGACCATGCGCCCGGAAGCATGCGGAAGGTCTATCCCGCCGCCATCGCATGGGACGACCTGCCGGAATACGCCTGTTTCTCGAACCCGCGCCTCGTCGCGCCGGAGCGCGCCGACGCCTACGCCTGGCCCGGCAAAGAGCGGACGAAACCTCTCGGGGAAATCCCGGAGGCTCCCCACACTTACGCCTATATCGACAGCGACTATGGCGTGATGAACGAGCACGGGCTGATGCTCGGCGAATGCACGAACGGTTCCCAGCGTCTGGAATATCTGGAGCCGAAACCCGGCCACGGCATTTTTTACGCGTCGGAACTTGGGCGCGTGGCGCTCGAACGCTGCCGCACCGCGCGGGATGCGGTGCGCCTGATCGGCGACCTGATAGACGAGCATGGTCTTTGGGGTACGGGCGAGACGCTTCTCATCGCCGACAAGGACGAAGGATGGGTGCTGGAAATGCAGCCGACGCCGTCGGGAAAGGGCGGATTTTGGATTGCCCAGCGCGTGCCGGACGGGGAATTTTTCGTCGCGGCGAACCAATTCCGCATCCGGGCAATAAAAGAAGGCAGCCCGGATCAGATATTCAATCCGAGACTGCCCAAAATGCTGAACGAAATCGGTTGGGCGGCCTATGACAAAACAGGCGCCCTCGACTGGGCGCTTTCCATGAAAGCCGCGGAGGATTACCATCCGTATTTTTCCCTGCGCCGCGTATGGCGCGCCTTGAGCCTCGTCGCGCCCTCGGCGAAGCTTCCCGCGAAGGTGCGGAACTGGGACACGGACGCGTATCCGTTTTCGATCCGTCCCGACCACCCGCTGACGCTGCCGGAAATCATGGAACTTCACCGAGACGCCTATGAGGGGACGGAATACGACAGGACGAAGGATAACGGCGCGGGGCTGTTCGCATCGCCGTACCGTTACGGCGACAGCAAATGGGAGCGTTCCATCACGGCACGCAGTATCGCCTATACGTGGATCACGCAGACGAATGAAAAAAATCCGGCGCCGTTGATGTGGCTTTCGATGAACGCGCCCGCGGAAAGCGTCTATATCCCGCTGGCCGTCGCGCCGCTCCCGGACGCTTACACACAGGCCGACCGGACGAAATACGACGCCGAAAAGGCATGGTGGATTTCCCAGCAGGTGACAATACTGACGCGCGGCTATTACAGCGCGCTGCACCCCGAAGTGGCGGAAGCCGCCCATCAGGCGGAAAAGCGTTCGATGACGCTGGTATCGGATGCGGCGGGGCAATCGCCCGAGGAGTTCGCCGAGACGCTTCGCAAAAACGCGGAGCGCACCCTCGCGGATTGGAAAGTGCTCCACGGCAATCTTCTCGCCGCCCATGACGGCGATCACCATATCGACTACGACGAATCCCACCGCCCGCAAGCGGACAAGGTGGAAAAATATTGAACAAAATATTAATTTGCAATGGAAAAGGCAGGAAGCGTGTTGTCTTCCTGCCTTTTCTTTTGCGAGCTATATCTGCCGTCCGGTCAATCTGTGTTGTGGTTTTATTTATTTTTCCCATAGGTCGCCCGCGCTTCCGCCGCCATCAGAAGTTCCTGCTCGTCATATTCTCCATAGCGCAGTCCCATCTCCTGATTGTCCGTCCAAAGCTCGCACTGCGCCATCACCGTCTGCACCGCGTCCTCCATTCCCTCCGGCGGATAGCGGTGCTTTTTCAGCAACTTTTTGATGAGCATCCGCATTTTCGCCCGCGCACTGGAGCGCTCCTGCCAGTCGATGGTCCGATTCTTCCGCAGCGTGTCGGCAAGCTCCTTCGTGATGGCGATCAATTCCTCGTTCTCATAAAAATCCTTGATGGCTTCGGGCTTCGTCAGCGCGTCGTAAAAAGCCAGCTCGTCGGCAGTCAGCCCTAACTGCTCTCCTTCCTTCTGCGCCTCGGAGATTTGCTTCGCCAGCTTCAAGAGCTCCTCGATGACCTGCTCGTTGGTCAGCATCCCGTTCAGATAGGCGTTCATCACCCGTTGGATAATCTCGCTGAACTTCTCCGACTTCACCACGTTCGTGCGGCGGTAAATATGCACCTGCTCGGCAATCAGCCGCTTCAACAGCTCGACAGCGAGATTCTTCTCCTTCATCTTGGAGATTTCCTCCAGGAATTTCGGGTCGAACAGCGAAAAGCCCGTCTTCACGTCGGAAAACAGATTGATGACGCCGTCGCTCTTGACGCTCTGCTTCAAAAGCTCATTGATGCGCTTGTTCATCTCCGGCAGGGAAATCTTCTCGCCCTCGCCTTGATGGGCGAGCCGTAAGACGAGCACGCGCACCGCCTCGAAAAACGCCGCCTCAAAGCGCAAATCCTCGGGTGCGATGGACGAGCAGAGGGAAAGCGCCTGATGCAAGAGCAGCGCTTCCTTGATGAAAGCGTCCTTTTCTTTGTCCTTTTCCCGCGCCACGATGAAATTGACCGCGCCCGTGATGACCTTGGCCCGCTCCAGATCCGTGCCGTTTACGAATTTCGAGTAATCATAGCCGTGGAACATGTCGCGGCAGACCGACAGCTTTTCGAGGAACTTCGGGTACGCGGCCTTGGCGATGTCGGTGTCGCCGTAGTTTTTCCTGTCGCGGACCGTGTAGTCGTTCATCGCCTGTTTCAGCGCCGAGGCGATCCCCACATAATCCACGACAAGGCCGCCCGCCTTGTCGCCGAATACGCGGTTCACGCGGGCGATGGCCTGCATCAGATTGTGGCCGCTCATGGGCTTGTAAACATACATCGTCGCCAGCGAAGGCACGTCGAAGCCCGTCAGCCACATATCCACCACGATAGCGATTTTCAGCGGACTGCCGTTGTCCTTGAAAACCTTGGCCAGCTCGTCCCGGCGGCGTTTGTTGCCGATGACCTTTCGCCATTCCTCCGGGTCTTTGTTGCTCTCGGTCATCACCACGGCGACCTTTTCGGTCCAATCGGGGCGAAGCTCCAAAATCCGTTGGTAAATCTTCATCGCAATGGCGCGGGAATAGGCCACGATCATCGCCTTGCCCGTAAGGAGATTGGCGCTGAATTTTTCATAGTGGTCTAAAATGACCGTGCCGAGGGAATCAATCGACTTG
>JAGAZS010000128.1 GCA_017939945.1 Schwartzia sp. (in: firmicutes) | reverse complement strand
GGGGGTTTTTTGAAAGCGGGGCATGGGAAAACGGAGTAATATGAACAGGAGGTTCTAGTATGGGGTTGTTGAACAATATCAAGGTCTCGGCGAAGATCATGATTCTCGTCGTAATCGCGGCTTTAGGCATGGCGGCTATCGGTTACAGAGGGTTTTCGACCATCAACCAGTCGAAGGACGGCATGGCGGTCATTTACAACCAGAGTCTCCAGCAGGTGCAGGAAATCGGCGAGACGAAATACCTGATGCGCGATATGCAGTCCCGGGCGATCCTCGCTATGGTGGCGACGACGAAGGAGCGCCATGACGATCTTCGGAACGACGCCAATGAGATACAGAAGAATTTCGACAAACATTGGGCGCTTTTCGAGAAGGCATCCGAGGGGCAGCCGGGCGCGGCGGATAAAAGCGCGGCGGTCCGCAAGGCGTGGGCGAATTTTTACGGCACCATGTCCGACATCATGAAGCTTTGCGCCGACGGCAAGCTGGCGGACGCGCAAAAGCTTTACAGCTCCAAGGGCGGGCAGATTACCATGGACCTTCGTAAGCCTTTGGAGGCTTTGCAGAAGGAAGCGCAGGATACGGCGAAGGCTATCGACGAGGAGACGGAGTCGAGCGCCGCTGCCGCCGCAACGATGATGATGATGATGAGCGTCGCGTGCCTTGTGATTCTCTTCTTGGTGGGCATGGGCATCTCGAAAGCGATCACCAGCCCGCTGGAGATCATGATGGACGTTTGCGAGCATCTGAAGAACGGCGATTTCCGAAAGACGCCGATGAATATCGATCGCGGCGACGAGTTCGGCACGATGGCGGGCGTCGTTTCCTCGATGCGCGACGGGCTGAACAATCTGATGGTGCAGACTCATGATTCTACCGAGCAAATCGCGGCGGCCTCCGAGGAGCTGACCGCCAGCGCGGGCCAGTCTGCCGAGGCGTCAAACCAGGTTGCGCAGTCCGTCACCGAAGCGGCTGCCGCCGTGGTCGAGCAGCAGGGCGGCGTTTCGACCAGCATCGAGGCCGTCGGGCAGGTGGCCCAGTCCGTGGATGCGATCCGCGTAAAAGCAGGGACGGTGGCCGAGCGCTCCGACTCCGCGGCGGAATATGCGGCGGAAGGCGGTCAGGCAATCCAGAAATCGGTGGCTCAGATCGAGAGCGTCGAGCGTACCGTGCAGGAATCTTCCGCGATGGTGGACAAGCTCGGCGAACGCTCGCAGGAAATCGGGCAGATCGTCGAGACGATCTCCGGCATTGCCAGCCAGACGAACCTGCTTGCGCTGAACGCGGCCATCGAGGCGGCGCGCGCCGGCGAGCACGGTCGCGGCTTTGCGGTGGTCGCCGAAGAAGTCAGGAAGCTCGCCGAGCAGTCCGGCGAAGCGGCGCAGAAGATTACCGACTTGATTCGGAGTATCCAGGACGATACCCATTCGGCGGTCAGCTCGATGCAGATCGGTTCTACGGCGGTGGCCGAAGGCGCGCGTTCCGTCAGCGCACTCCGCGAGACCTTCGAGCAGATCGAGAAGCTCGTCAACGAAGTGCGCCAAGAGGCGCAGGCCATGGCGGGTGAAGTCAACCAAGCCGCGAGGGACGCGAACAATATTTCCAAGGAAATCGACAACATCGCGAAGCAGGGCCAGCGCGTTTCCGACGAAATGCAGACGGTCAGCGCGGCGACGGAGCAGCAGTCCGCGTCCGCCAGCGAGATTGCCCGTGCCAGCGATTCCCTGTCGCACCTCGCCGATGAGCTCCAGACCTCGCTGAAGAAATTTAAGTATTAAGCTGCTATATATAAGGAAAGGAAAAACATCCCCGATCGCTGTTTGGAGGCGGTCGGGGATGTTTTTTCATAAAACGCATGACGGGAGCCGGGAATCATGATAAAATAAGAACCGCAGTATCAACACACGCCGATGTATTGAGCATGACATAGACACACACGGGGAGGAGACCATGTATTCGGCAAAGGTGCATTTTTGGCTTGTCGGGCTTGGCCCGGAGGATGCAAAGACGCTTATGGGGATCGAGCCGTTGAATCGCTTCACCCATACGTTCATGGAGAATTTCTCGCTTGACGCTCTGAAGGCGGACGTTTCACCCGCCATTCTGACGGTCGTCGTCGCGGACGAGGCGACGGGTTTCTCGCCGGAGGCGATCCGGGGGGCTGCGGGTGCGGACGCGAAAATCATTTGGTGCGCCTCGGACGCGGGAGCTCTTTCGGAGGCGGCGCTTTCATCCATCGACGCGATCTGGGGCAAGCCGCTGACGCCTGCGCTTATACGCTTCCATTTCGGCGCACTTCAGCGGCAGCTGAAGCTGGAAAAGGATAAATGGCTCGCGGAAACGTATCTCTCGCATACCATCGACCCGGTGCCCGATCTGATTTGGTACAAGGACATCTACGGTGCGCATTTGATGGTCAACGACGCGTTCTGCGAGGTAGTCGGCAAGACGAAGGAGGACATCGCGGGGCGCGGCCATTGCTATAT
>JAGAZS010000127.1 GCA_017939945.1 Schwartzia sp. (in: firmicutes) | reverse complement strand
TCTTTCTTGACATAACCTTGTCTCTTTGCTAGATTAAATGAAACACGAATATTCTTTTATTCTTTTCGGGGGGGAGAGAATATGGAGGGTTTTCTTGCGGCTTTTACGCTGGTCTTTTGCGCGGAAATGGGGGACAAAACGCAGCTGATCGTCATGGCCTTCACGGCGCGGTACTCATGGCGTCCGGTCATGGCGGCGGTGCTGGCGGCGACGCTGGCGAACCACGGCCTTGCCGTGCTGCTCGGCGTGCTTTTGGGCGGACTGCTGCCCGAAACGGAAATGCGGATTGTCGGCTCGATTGCCTTCATCGTGTTCGGGCTTTTGACACTCCGCGAAGGCGAGGACGACGACGAGGAAGAAGTGCGCCAGAGCCGCAGCCCGTTCTGGACCGTAGCGCTTACATTTTTTCTCGGGGAAATGGGCGACAAGACGCAGCTCGCGGTGCTGACGATTGCGGCGGAACACGGCACATGGCTCCCCGTTCTCGCAGGTTCGACGGCGGCAATGCTGATCGCCGACGGCCTCGGCATCGCGCTCGGCGCAAAATTGCGCAACCATGTCGCGCCCGAAACGATGCAAAAAGTCTCGGCGGGCGTATTCATTCTCTGCGGCGTCGCGGGACTGATCTCCATTTTTGCCTGATTTTCTTTTTCTTTTCCTTGCGTCCGCTTTCAGTTGCCATTATAATAGGAATACATTGATAATGAGGGGGTACTCCTTTGGCGGATGTTTTTTTGAATTTTATCGACCAGTGGGGCTATTTCGCGGTGGCTCTTTTGATGGGCCTTGAAAATGCCTGCGTGCCGATTCCCCGCGAACTGATTCTCGGCTTCGCCGGCTATCTGATTTTCGCGGGGCGCATGACCTTTTCCGGCGCGATGTGGGCCGGCATGATCGGCGGCGTTCTCGGCTCGATTTTCGCGTACGAGGTCGGACGCCGCGGCGGCCGTCCCTTCGTGGACCGTTACGGCAAATACTTTTTCGTCAAGTCCTCCCATGTGGATTTGGCGCAGCGGTGGTTCGACAAATACGGGCTGAAAGCCGTCTTTTTCAGCCGCATGCTGCCGGTGGTGCGGACGTTCATATCGCTGCCCGCCGGATTCGCACGCATGGACCGCGTGAAATTCCTGATCCTGACGATTCTCGGCTCGTTGCCGTGGACCGCGCTGATCCTTTGGATCGGCGAAATGCTCGGCGAGGGCTGGGCCATTATGATGAAGGTCGGCCACGAAATCAGCCTTGTCTTCGTCATCGTCTGCATTATCGCCGCCGTCTTCTTTTGGTTCCGATACCAGAAAAAGCGCAAAAAACTATGATTCCGACAGAAAAGCCGCCCCAAAATCGAGGCGGCTTTCTTTGCGGCTTTCCAACCTTCGTTCTATGTTTTTTCTCAAAAAACAGGAGTATAATATATGTTTATAGGAAAACGGATGGGAGGGAAATGTCCTGCTGTACCCGCTGAAACTGATTCCGCCGCTGAAGGATTACCTTTGGGGCGGAACGAAGCTGAAGGAAAAATATCATAAGGAAACGGACCTTCCGACCGTCGCGGAAAGCTGGGAACTCGCCTGCCGAAAGGACGGGCGCAGCGTCATCGCCAACGGACCGTCGGCGGGTATGGAGCTTTCCCGCTACATCGCGATGGAGGGCGACCGCATCACGGGTACACACGCGGCGCGGGTCACCTACTTCCCGCTGCTGATCAAGCTGATCGACACGGCGCAGGACCTATCGATCCAGGTCCATCCCGACAACAAGAACGCAATCTGGGAAAACGACGAATCCGGCAAGACCGAGCTTTGGTACGTCGTGGACGCCGAGCCGGGAGCGACGCTGATCCACGGCGTCAACCGTCCCGTCACGAAAGTGGAGATGCGTCAGCGCATCGAGGACGGCTCGCTTCTCGAAATCTGCAATCGGATTCCGGCACGCCCCGGCGACGTTCATCTGATCGAGGCGGGCACGCTCCACTCCGTAGGCGCCGGCGTCACCCTCGCGGAAATCCAGCAGAATGCGAACACGACCTACCGCGTTTACGATTACGGACGAATGGACCGGGACGGCAAGCCCCG
>JAGAZS010000126.1 GCA_017939945.1 Schwartzia sp. (in: firmicutes) | reverse complement strand
TATCCAACACCGTTTATTTTAAGTGCCCACCCGAGGCCATCATCAGGAAGTATGACCTGGCGCCCGACCATGACGACAGGCTTGGCAGCGACCTCGCGCATATTGTCGTGATGCAGCATGCGACGAAAGAACGGCTCCAAAATTTCCTGGACGACCTTGCTGCTGCAAAATAATGTGACTGATTGCGGGCGGATACTGCGGCAGCGAAAACAACGAAGGCTGACCATATGAAAAAGCGGATCACGGGGAGTCATTCACTCCCTCGACGTCCGTTTTTTTGTTTCCCCGCACACATGGATGGATTTCGGAAGCGGGGACGGTCCTAAATTCTATTTTGCGGCAGGAAAAAAGGCGTATTCAGCGAATTATTCCAGTAAAAGGAGGTATTTTGATGAACCGTGTGAAATTTTCAGGATCGTGGAAGAAAAGGCTGGCGGCGTCTTTGCTGCCTCTTTCCATGCTGTTGGCGGCGCCTGCGGACGTCCTTCCGCAGACCGGGCAGGGCCTCGTCAGTGCCGCGGCGGCGATGGAACAAGAAACGGAGGGAAAGGTAATGGATGCAGCAAGCGCAGCGGAAGAGCAGCTGAAGGCGATCAATGAGGCAAAGAAGCTGCTGAGAGCGCAATACGGCGAAAACAAGCAGATCGCCGACGGCAATTATGACAAATCGCTGGCGGTCAAGTGCGTCAACGGGACCTTCGTCGGCAAGAAGACGGAGAATATCATCGCGTACAGGGGCATTCCCTATGCCGGCAAACCGCCTGTCGGGGAAATGCGCTGGAAAGCGCCGGTGGACGTCGTGGCCGACGACGGCATATATGAGGCGTATTACAATGCGAAAAGCGCTTACGGGAATGAGCAGTTGGAAACGGGTTCCCTTTTCTATCAGGATGAAGACTGCCTGTATCTGAATATATGGAAGGCGGATGAAGCATCCGCGGGCGCAAAGTCGGGGAAGAGGCCGGTCATGGTTTGGATCCACGGCGGCGCTTTTGAAGCGGGCGGAACGGTGGACCCGATGTTCGACTGCCACGATTTCGTGAAAGAGAACCCGGACGTCATTGTCGTCACCATCGCGTATCGGCTCGGGCCTTTCGGCTTCCTGCACCTGTCCCACCTGCCGGACGGCAAAGATTACCCGGACGCGCAGAATTTGGGGCTCATGGATCAGTTGACAGCCTTGAAGTGGGTGCATGAGAACATCGCGGGATTCGGCGGCGATCCCGGCAATGTGACCATCTTCGGCGAATCCGCCGGCGCGGGAAGCTGTACCCTGCTTCCGCTGATGAAGGGCTCCCATGCGTATTTCAAGCGGGTCATTGCCCAGAGCGGTTCCCCGAACCAAACGAGATCCGCTGAGGAAGCCGTCGGCTGCACGAATGAACTGATGGAAATCCTCGGCTGCAAGACCGTTGCCGATTTGCAGAAGGTCGACGCCGAGAAGATTTTCGAGGCGTCAGCCGTGCTTTCGATGCGCCAATTCCCGGAAAGGGACGGAAGCCATTTGCCTTTGGACACATACGAGGCATACGCGAACGGCGCGGCGAAGGATATAAATATCCTTCAGGGCTGCAACAAGGATGAATTTGACTTTTTCGTGTGCGGCTTCGGCGTGGAAGGTTTTCAGCAGTGGGCCGCCGAACGCAAGGCGAGGAAGCTTGGCAAGCTGTCGGACGAGGAGAAAAAGCTTATCGAGAGCTTCCAAAGTGATATAAAGGGAGAAAGCTGGGAACGGGACAGCCGTCTGTTCAGCCAGGTCTGGTTTATTGCGCCGATATTCAGGCTGTCGGAGGCCCAGACGAAGGCCGGCGGCAAATCGTACACCTATTATTTCACGCCGGAATCATCAGTCCCGCTCATAAAATGCGGACATTCGATCGAGCTTGCGTCCGTATTCAATCACCCGGAGATGACCGACGATACGGGGAGAGTCTTTGACGAAACCTTCGCAAAGACCATGCGCAGGATGTGGGTCCAGTTCGCCAAGACCGGCAACCCGTCCCTCAGCGCAAGTTTGTCTCCGGACGGCAAGGCGAAGGAGTGGCCGCTCTATGACCTGAAGGACAAGCAGGTGATGGTCCTCGACGAGTTCAACATCCATCCGGAAAAAGAATCCGAGAGAAAGATCG
>JAGAZS010000125.1 GCA_017939945.1 Schwartzia sp. (in: firmicutes) | reverse complement strand
GGCGGCTCGCGGCTGACGACGGGCAGCCTGCCGCTCCATGACGAGCTGGAACAGGCGATCTCCGCGTTCAAGGGAACGGAAGCGACACTGCTTTTCGATACGGGCTATATGGCGAACGCGGGCATTTTGTCCGCGCTTGGCACGAAGGACGCGACGATTTTCAGCGACGAGCTGAACCACGCCAGCATCATCGACGGCTGCCGCCTGTCCCGCGCGCGGGTCGTCGTATACCGCCACGCCGACATGGCGGACTTGGAAGCGAAAATCAAGGCCGCCCGCCCCGGCTTCGGCGTCATCGTCACCGACGCGGTGTTCAGCATGGACGGCGATGTGGCGCCGCTGCCCGACATCATGGCGTTGGCGAAAAAATACGGGCTGCTGTCCATGACGGACGAAGCCCACGCCACCGGCGTCATCGGAAGAACAGGGCGCGGCATCGTGGAATATTTCGGGCTCAAGGAACAGCCGGACGTGATGATGGGGACATTGAGCAAATCCCTCGCCAGCGAAGGCGGATTCGTCTCCGGGCGTTCACTCTTGATCGAATATCTGAAAAATACGGCGCGGAGTTTTATTTTCTCCACCAGCCAATCCCCGGCGAACCTCGCCGCCGCGAGGGAAGCCCTTGCCATCGTCGAGAAAGAGCCTGAGCGCGTCGCATGCTTGCAGGAAAACACCCGCGTCTTCATCGCCGCCCTGCGCGAAAACGGCGTCCACGCGAAAAGCGATTCCGCCATTGTGCCCATCGTCATCGGCGACGAACGGCGCGCCACGGAAGCGGCGAAACGCCTCTACGACGAAGGCATCTTCCTCTCGGCGATCCGCTACCCCACCGTGGCAAAGGGCAGCGCCCGACTTCGCGCCGCCATCATGGCGACGCACACCAAATCGGAGCTTCGCGAAGCCGCCGCGAAAATCGCCGCCGTCGTGAGCGAACAATGATAAAATTTTTGGAAACAGGATTCTTCTATCCGGAAAACGGCCACGCTGAGTTCGCGGCACAATAGAGCTGAAAGAGGAGTTTGACGTATAGTTTGCCAAAAATCAGGTACAAAAAATGGAGGCGCAATTTCGCGTCTCCATTTTTACGTCCTGTATATTTTTATGAAACGGCTTCGTCCTCGTACATATTTTCCAGCCGCGCCACCGCCAGCGTAGAAACCACATCGCCGGTCACGTTCAACGCGGTGTGGATCATGTCGATCGGGCGGAAGATGCCGACCACCATGCCCATGATGGTCGCCGGCAAGCCCATCGTGCCGAGCAGCATCACCGTCAGCACGATGCCGCTGTTCGGGATACCCGGCGTGCCGATGGAAATCAGCGTCGTCATGAAAACGAACATCGCCTGCTGATAAAGCGTCAAATCGACGCCGTAAATCTGCGAGACGAAAAGCACCGTGACCGCATAGTAGGCGGCGATGCCGTTCATGTTCACCGTCGCGCCCAACGGCAGCGTGAACGACGCCAGTTCGTGCTTGACATGGAACTCCTGCTCCGTGACCCGCATCGTGACCGGCAGCGTGCCGGAGCTGGACGTGGTACTGAACGCCACCCACCAGACCTCGGAAATCTTGTGGAAGAAATCGGAAAGAGGAATCTTCGCGATGCTCTTGATGATGAAAAGATAAATGAAAATGACGATGGACGCCGCCGCCATATAATGCGTGAGGATGAACTTCCCCATGATTCCGAACACAGCAAGGCCGTAAGCGCCGGTGCTGCACGCCGCCAGCGCGCAAACGCCATAAGGCGTCGCCCTCATCACGAGGTCGGTGATCGTGAACATGACCTGCGTCGCCTCGTCGATGACGCCCTTGACACGAGCCGCCCTTTCCCCGAGAATCGTCAGCGCCACGCCGACAAACACAGCGAAAACGATGGTCTGTATCAGGTCGCCCTTCGCGAGCGCAGCAATCGGATTCGACGGCACCATGCCGAGAATCGCAGAGCCGACGGTCATCGGCTCCGCCGCCTTGATCGGTTCGCCGGATTCCACGATACTCGAGATACCAAATCCGTGCCCCGGCTGCATCAGATGCGAGACGGCAAGCCCGAGGATCGTCGAGAGGATCGTCGTCACGATATAGAATCCCATGACCTTCGCGCCGATGCGCTTCAACTTCGCCACATCGCCGATGCTGGCAATGCCGCTGATGATCGAGCAGAAAATCAACGGAATCACGATCATCTGGATCAGCTTCAAAAAGAGATCGCCGACCGGCTGCACGAACAGGATCTTCTCCTGGAAGACCAGCCCCAGCACCGCGCCGATACCGAAACCGAGAAAGACCTTCGCGCTCATAGAGAGTTTTTTCATACTGCTTCACACACCTCGTAGTAAAATAGGGAAAACCATATTCCTAGTATTTTGCTATTATATCAGTTTGCGCCACCGATGGCAATGAATTATTTCTCGCCGTCAAAAAACCCCGCGTCATGCTCCATGCACAACGCGGGGTCCCTTTGCGTTTCCAAAACACAAGACAGAAATATTCATCGCTTTTCGGGAAAAAACGAATATGAAAAACTACTCTGCTGCCGCCTCTCTTTTGCCAATCCGATTACCCGACCCAATGCCCGCTGATGCCCTTGACGGCTTCCTTCGCCGTGATCCTCGCGTCGCCGTGGTCGAGGTCGATCAGCTGATAGCGGTCGTTGCCCATGCCCATTTCCTTCATATAGGAAAGCTGGCGCAGGCCGTGACGGGACTCCATGCGCTCCACGAGATCGCGGCGGCTTTCCTCCGGCAGCGCGTACACGAGATCGACGCAAGCCTGATCGACGGCCAGGATATCGAGCGACGCCAGGATGCCGACGTCCGGCGTCACCACCGGGGACGCGCTCGTCCCCGCGCAGTCGCAGTCCACGCTCATATTCCGCATCACATTGATATAGGCGATCTTGTTGGCGAAGCGGGAAATCGTCGCCTGGGTGGACTCGGTCATGCGCTCCATGAATTCTTCCTTGGCGATGCTCCATTGTCCCTGCCCCTCGGCGGTATGGATCCACTTCTTTCCGATCTGGCCGTCCGCGCAGCCGATGCCGATATTCTTGTCGGAGCCGCCGAAGCCGCCCATCGTATGCCCCTTGAAATGGGTGAGCGCAAGGAAGGAATCGTAGTCCAGCATCCCCTTCCCCACCGACATCTCCTTGAACCATTTGCCGCCCGTCACGGGAAGCAAGGCCGTCCCGTGCTCGTCCGTGATATCCACGGGCGCAAAATCCCAGCCGTTGACGGCAAGCGTCTCCCGATGGTCCTCCGTCGTATAGCGTCCGCCGTCATAATACGTATTCGTCTCGATAATGGTCGCATCCGGCAGACGCGAAGCCATCAGCTCCTTAACCCAAGGACGCGGAATGATATTCGGACCGTGCGGCTCGCCCGTATGCACCTTGATGGCGACCTTGCCGCCCAGCACGCCTTTCACCCTGTCAAAGATACGCACCAGCCCAGCCGCCGACAAATCCCGCGTGAAATAAACAACCGACTCCGCCCCGGTCCGTTCCTCATAGGGCACATACTTGCTGCCGTCCGTGCCGTAGGAAGCCCCGGAATTTTCCGCCGCCTTTGCCTTCTCCGCCATCAAGGGGGTGTAACCCGAAAAAGCAGCCACCGCCAGCGAAGCCCCCGCAAATTTCAGGAACTTTCTCCGCGTCATCTTATGATTTTTCATGACCATTCCACCTCGCATTTCAAACTACACTACTCTATTACGCATTATAGAAGAAAAAAATGAGCATTACAAATACTTTGTGTCTATGATGGAATATACCTGTCAGGCATATCAAAACAATCCGCCCCCGCAGCGAGCCAACAAGCGCGTATGACAGGACGCATGGTTCTGTGGTAAAATAGCGGCAAAGTGTGTTCCATGGGAAAACCGCCGCGGAACGAATCCCATCCCACGAGGTGAATATCGCAATGATTATCGTAGCCGTCATCGAAGTCATCGTATCCCTTCTGATTATCCGATGGCTGATAAAGAAGAAAACCGGCGAACCTTTCTCCCGAAAGACCATCCTCAAGATCCTGCTCTTTGGCGCCGCAACCGCGTTCATTATCATGATCGCCAGCCTTTTCGCGCCGGACGGGTCCCCTTCCGACATGTCCCATCCCATTCTTTTAGGATTCATCGACGCCCTGACTACGGCCGCCCTACTGGAAGAAGGCCTGAAATACGGCGCGTTTCGGCTGGCCATGCGGAACAACGCGGAAGCGTGCTGCCGTCTGGACGCCGTCCTCGTAGGCGCATTGATCGCCATGGGCTTCGCGCTGATCGAGGACGTGGAGTATTCCATCTTCGGCAATTTTTACACGCTGATTCGCGCCGTTCTCCCCCTGCATGCCTTCTTCGGCACGATCATGGGATATTATTACGGAAAAGCGAAAGCTACGGGCAGCATGAAATACCACATTCTTTCGCTGGCGGTCCCGCTGCTCGGCCATACGTTTTACGATATGTGGATCGTCGCGATAAAACGCATCCTGGACGCAGCCGGCGCCGCCGCCGACACGCTCACCGAGGAAGAGCTCCTTGCGCTGCCCTACGGGGAATACCTCGAACCGCTGGGATACGTGGCCATCGCCACGATCGCGGTGTTCTTCATCCTGATCGTAACGGCCTTCCGAAAGATCAGCCAATGGAGCAGGAACAAAGAACTGCAGGAAAGCATCGTCGAGCAGTGATTGCAGCAGTATCTGTCCCCATACAGAAAGGGCCGGCACGAGAAGATTGTTCTTCTTGTGCCGGCCTATTTCGTCATCAAAGTTTTTCCGGTTAGTTCTCAAAAGCCTTGTCTTGCAAGCGGATTCCACGCATCCAATTCTGCAAAGAAAAAAACAAAGTAAAAAATTTTTACTTTGTTTTTTTCTTTTGCTCGCGGAGCCATTGCCTCAACTCGGGATCGGCGCCTTCCGCAAAAACAAAATCGACGACGTCCTTCTTGGTCATGATTTTTTGAATCAAATCCATAGATGTGGCTTATGTGCTCCACTATATTCGTACGGGAGGTTTGATATAATTCAGCCATTTGCTGTTGTGTCAGCCATACCGTTTCATTTTCAAAGCGCACATCTATTTTCGCGGCGCCATTTCCGTCTGATAAATGACAATCTCGCCCCGGCTTTTAGGCGGCGTGTTCCCCATATCCACATTGGCCATCAGATACCACTCTCCTCGATTCTCTT
>JAGAZS010000124.1 GCA_017939945.1 Schwartzia sp. (in: firmicutes) | reverse complement strand
TATGACTTGGAAAACAAGGAAATAATGGTCTTTGACGAGTTCAACATTCACCCGGAGAAGGAATCCCAGAGAAAGATTCTGGATTGGGAGAGGACCTATTTCCTGACCAAGTATTTTTGCATTTGAAAAAGCAGATTATAATTCAATCATACGAGGAGGCAGAGAGATGAAAAAGAAATTTTTTGTATTGGTAATGGTCGTTGCGTTGGTTGTTAGCCTGACGGCCTGCGTCGGCGCGTCAGCGGCAAAAACGGCAGCGCCCGATTATTCCAAGAAGGACAGTTGGTGCCGTATTCCGGAAATTACCAAGGACGTCGACACGTTCTTCATTTATCCGACAGAATACATGGGCTTCAACGAAGGAGACCCCGATTACGCGACCCTTGACAACGCCGAGATGCGAGCAGGCGCAGAGGGCGACTATATCATTCAGGCAAGCGCTTACGCAGACGCGACTAATGTATTCATGCCCTTTTACCGCCAGTCCAGTCTGCGGCACGCGGGGGATGTTTGGAAGGCGACCGGGAACAACGAAGGGGCGCTTTCCGGTATTCCCTACGACGATATCGTCGCCGCGCTCGATTACTACTTCGAGAACTGTAACAACGGCCGTCCGTTTATCCTCGCGGCGCACAGCCAAGGTTCGGCCATAGCGAAGCTCGTATTGAAGAAGTACTTCAAGGAACATCCTGATTATTACAAGCGCATGGTGGCCGCCTACGTCATAGGCTTCGCCGTCACGAAGGACGAGCTCGAAGCAAACCCGCACCTGAAGTTCGCGACCGGCGAGAGCGACACCGGCGTTATCGTCAGCTGGAACACGGAAGGCCCCAAAAACATGGAGCAAAACGTCATGACCGCCGTGCTGCTTCCGAACGCGATCAGCATCAATCCGCTGAACTGGAAGCTTGACGACACATACGCACCGGCGAGCATGAATCTGGGTTCGCTCGTGCTGGACGAGAAAGCCGGCAAGGTAGAAATCGGTGATGTCGGCGCTGACGCGCAGGTGATTCCCAGTCGCGGCGTGGTCGTGACGAACGCCAAAGTCGAGCCGATGCCCGAAGATCTTGCCAAGGTCGCCACCGAGTTCTTCGGGCCGGATGGTCGGCACGAAAGCGACTATTCGTTTTATTACAACAACATCAAGGACAACGTGGCAAAGCGTATCGCGGCTTTCTTAGGAAAACGCTAAAGTGCAAAAATTTGTGAGGAGATGACCTCATCATGAACAAAGCATTCAAACGGCTATTTACAGCGTTTCTTGCGCTTTTGCTGGTTGCGGGAATAAGCTGTTGCTCGGCAAAAGAGGCTGAAGGAACGCCGGCCGACCTCGTTGTCTACGGCAAGATATTCACTTCCGAAAACAATCAGTTGGCAGAAGCATTTGCCGTGAAGGACGGCAAGTACATCTACGTCGGCGACAGGAAGGGCGCCGAAGATTTTGTGGAAAACGGCAAGACCGAAGTGGTGGACTACACAGGGAAGGGGCTTGTGATGCCCGGCTGCGGCAACGGCCACGCCCATTATATGCTGGGCTACGCCCTGCAAACGGTCGGCACCATGGTGGATATGGACACGGATCCGCAGAAGTTCATGACGGAAATCCTTCCCGCCGCCGTCAAGCAGGCAAGGGAAAGCGGCGCAAAAGCGGTCTTTGGCCAAGGCTGGAATCTTGCGAGCTTCCAGTCCCATATCCCGACCCGCCAAGAAATTGACGCCGTTTGCAGCGATATTCCCGTTTACTTCTTGGACGATGAATGCCACAAGGCCATAACGAACACCCTGATGTTGGTCCACGCGGGCATCATGAAGGAAGACGGCACGGTGCTGAAAAAAGAACTCCGCGGCGGCGTGATCGAGATCGGCGCCGACGGAACTCCTACCGGTTTTCTGTCGGAACAGGCCCAGACCTATGTGCGCCAGTTCATAGACCATGAGAACCTGTATTCCCTCGACATGGCTTTGTCGAACCTCTCCGACATCGAGCATCGTATGCTGTCGGAAGGGTACACCATGTACCACGAGGGCTGGGGCAACTATTTCGTGAACAACAACTACTACAAGGCCCTCCAGCAAATGGACAAGGCCGGAAAATTGCACTTCGTGGCGGGCCTGCCTTATGAAATCGAAAGCTGGATGGATATGGACGAGGCGCTTGGCAGGGCGGTGGACGCCAAGAAATTCGCTTCCAAGCGGGTGATTCCCGGATGGATAAAGATCCTCTTGGACGGCACGGTGGAAAGCGGCACCGGTCTTATAGATCCGCTGTATCTCAACGGCAGCCAAGGAATCGCCAACTGGGAGGAAAAAGATCTGACGGAAATTACCCGCAAAGCCAATGCGCGGGGGTTGACCCTTCACGTTCATGTTATGGGCAACAAGGGCGTCCGCACGGTTGTCAACGCTTTCGTCAACGGCGGAAAGGACGAAATGCGCAATACCCTTGTGCATGTACGCAACGTGGATGCGCCGGACTACAAGCGCATGGCAGACCACAACATCTATGTCACCTCCGGGATAACGTGGCATCATTTCAGCGATGAAGCCCAAAAGGAACTGCCGAAAATGCTTCCTGCGGTGATGGCAACTAAGGCTTATCCTATGAAGAGCTTTTTTGACTATGGCATCCCCGTCTCCATCCACTCGGACTATCCTGCCCTCTCCGGCAGTCCCGACGACCCCTTCGGCATTATGGAGATCGCCGTGACCGGGACATATCCCCAAGAGAATGGGAAACCCATTTGGACGGAAGAGCTCGTCACCCGCGAGCAGGCGCTCACAGCCATGACCATCAACTGCGCGAAACAAATGTTCATCGAGGATGAGAGAGGCAGCATCAAGGCAGGCAAATACGCCGACTTCCTCCTGGTGGACAAGGATGTGCTGACCTGTCCCGCGGACGACATTCACAACGCCAAGCCGGAAGAGACTTATTTCGAGGGCAAAAAGGTCTTTTCCAGAGGATAAAACGATGATGTTTGTCAGACAGGGAGGTGGATGTCATGAACACATAGGCGAAGAACTGCAGTATTTTTGGAAACGTGGAGATTGAGGCCCCGTCAATGTGGGCGAAAAACTTGTAATGGGAGGCATAGCGAATGAACAAACTTTTTTTCAGGAAAACGCTATTTGCGTTCATGGCAGCAGTGCTGATCACGCTCTTTGCATCAGACGCAAATGCAGTTTTAGCCAAGTCGAAGTTTTCGCAGGAAGAGCTGGCATACATGCCCGCCGTACAGCTCATAGAACTGTTCAAAAAAGGGGAGACAACGCCCAGCGAAGTCTTGGAAGCACAGATCAGCCGTGTAGAGAAGTACAATGGCGAATACAACGTATCGCGCCGGGACTTGGTAAACGAGCTGGACACGTTCAATGCCGGCAAGGTCAATGCCATCACCTTCGACAACTTTGCCGAAGCCAGGAAGCTGGCAAAGGAAGCCGATGAACGCTACCGGAACGGCACTGCACGCAGGCTTGAAGGGATTACCGTCGGCGTCAAGGACGAGAATGAAGTCAAGGGATGGCGCGTCGACGCCGCGTCCATTATCCTGAAGGATCGCGAGCCCAGCGACGCTGACGGCGCCATGATCCAGAAACTTCGCAGCGAGGGCGCGATATTTGTCTTCCAGACGACGGTGCCCGAGCAGTACCTCAGCCCCATGACATGGTCGCGCCTCTACGGCGTCAGCCGCAATCCGTGGAACCTCTACTACGGCACCGGCGGGTCGTCCGGCGGTTCAGGTGCGGCGCTGGCCGCGGGCTTCTGCACGCTGGCCACCGGCTCCGACATGGGCGGCTCCATCCGCATTCCCTCTTCCATGAACGGGTTGTACGGTTTCAAGCCGCCGTTCGGCCGCGTCGCCACGTCGGACAACGCTTACGAAACCTTGGGCCCGATGGCGCGCACTTTTGCCGACATGGCGCTCATGCAGGACGTCATTGCCGGTCCCAGCCCGGAGATTCACGCCTCGATTCGTCCAAAACTCGACTATCCCCAGAAATACGCTCCGATTCAGGGGCAGAAGGTCGCCGTCGCTTACTTCAGGAACTGGCTTCCGAGCGGCCTGAGCCAGGAATCCGACCATGCCATGGACGCCGCAGTCGCGGCGCTGAAGAAGGCCGGAGCGCAGGTTGAACTGATAGAGCTCGACTTCAGCGCCGAAAGCTTCATGCCCACCTACTTCAAGGGGCTCATGTCTACAAGCATGTACGTCATTTTCGACGGTTTGGAGCAGCATCGCGACATGTTCAGCTCGTACGTGAAGAACCTGGAGACATATGTAGGAACGCTGACTCCGCAGGATCAGGTTAACGCGGAAATGATGCTGGTGAAGCTGCACCGGGACGTCCAGCAGAAGGTCTTCGAGAAGGGCTGCATCGCTCTGGTCATGCCCACGCTGGCAACGCCGCATTTCCCCGCCGATCTTGATGCGACGCCCGATAAAGCAGCCCAGGTGAACGGGGAAACCTATTCCAGCACCAACCTTATGCTGACACCGATTTGGAATCTTGCCAGCAGATATCCGGTTGTGGATATGCCGGTTGAACTGTCCGACAAAAACGTTCCCGTCGGCGTGCAGATTGTCGGCAACACCTATGATGATCTGAATGCCTTCCGTGTGGCATACGCCCTGTCAAAAGTCGTTGATCCTCTATATGCGGATGGGCGTTTCCCGGATTTCAGGAATGAAAAATAGTACGATGGGGGAAGGCTAAGTATTTTGACGTTTATAAATTACGACTTCAAGCTGGAATGAAAATCCGGGGGCTGCTGCATGTGATCAACATGCGGCAGCCTCTTTTCTTATGAAAAAATAATCCCGATTACTATACTTAACGCCCTAACCGCGGTCAGCTTTTTTACTGGCAAGGCAGGAATTCCATGAACTGTAACGAATCATTACGGAGAGGTGATAACGGGTGCGGATTTTTGTCGACGCGGATGCCTGTCCTGTGGTGCGGCAAACGGAGAACGTTGCCCGTCGTCACGGCATCCCCGTCACGTTGCTTTGCGATACAAACCATATCCTGCAATCCGATTACTGCGAGGTAAAAGTTATCGGCGCAGGAGCGGACGCCGTGGATTTCGCGCTCGTCAATCTTTGCCGGGCGGGGGACGTCGTGGTTACGCAGGATTACGGCGTGGCGGCGATGGCTCTTGGGAAAAGGGCGTATGCGCGTCCTCAGGACGGCGGGCAATACACGGATAAACATATAGATCGCTTGCTTGCCGAAAGACATATGGCGAAGAAAGCTCGCCGCGCCTCGCATAAACACCATCTCAAAGGCCCCCGCAAGCGGACGGAAGAAGACAACGAAAAGTTTATGGAAAGCCTCGAAAGGCTGGTGGTGGAAATCAATGGAGATTGAACGACAATTTTTAGTATCGGCGCTTCCCGCCTTG
>JAGAZS010000123.1 GCA_017939945.1 Schwartzia sp. (in: firmicutes) | reverse complement strand
TGCGCTTGATTCTCCGGGCATTCACTTTCTACCACGAGATTCGCTGTTACAACATCATGCGCCAAAGCGCACATTTCAATTTTATATATTTTACACGAAAGCGAACATCCTGACAATAACCGAAAAAATCCCTCCCACCGTGGCATTACCATAGTGAGAGGGATTCAACTTATGCGTTTATCGTGCGAATCGGCTTACATCATGCCCGGCATTCCGCCGCCCATGCCGCCGGCCGGAGGCATTGCAGGAGCCTTTTCCGGCTTGTCCGCGACGAGCGTCTCCGTCGTCAGGATCATAGCCGCAATGCTGGCCGCGTTCTGGAGCGCGGAACGGACGACCTTCGCCGGATCGACGATACCGGCCTTGATCATGTCCTCGTACTCGCCCGTCAGCGCGTTGAAGCCCTTGCCCTTGCCGGCCTTCTTGACTTCCTCGACGACAACCGAGCCCTCAAGCCCCGCGTTGTTCGCAATCTGGCGAACCGGCTCCTCGATGGCGCGCTTGACGATGTTGATGCCCGTCTGCACGTCGCCTTCAGCCTTCAGTGCATCCAGCGCCGGGAGAATGTCTACGAAAGTCGTGCCGCCGCCGGCGACAATGCCTTCCTCGACAGCAGCGCGGGTCGCGTTCAGCGCGTCCTCAATGCGGAGCTTCTTGTCCTTCATCTCAACCTCGGTCGCAGCGCCGATCTCGATGACCGCAACGCCGCCCGACAGCTTCGCAAGGCGCTCCTGAAGCTTCTCCTTATCGAAATCGGAAGTCGTCTCGGCGACCTGCTTCTTAATCTGCTCAACACGAGCGGCAATAGCCTTCTTGTCGCCAACGCCGTCCACAATCGTGGTCTCGTCTTTCGTCGCGCGAACCTGGCCCGCGTGGCCGAGGTCGGCAATCGTGACGCTGTCGAGCTTACGGCCCAGCTCCTCGCTGATAACCGTGCCGCCCGTCAGAATCGCGATGTCCTCGAGCATAGCCTTGCGGCGATCGCCGAAGCCCGGAGCCTTGACAGCCAGAGCCTTGAACGTGCCGCGGAGTTTATTGACGACCAGCGTAGCGAGAGCCTCGCCGTCGAGGTCTTCCGCGATGATAACGAGCTCCTTGCCCTGCTTGACGACCTCTTCGAGAATCGGCAGGATGTCGGAAATCGTGGAAATCTTGCGGTCGGTAATCAGGATGTACGGATCTTTCAGAACCGCTTCCATCTTGTCCGCGTCGGTGACCATGTACGGGGAGATGTAGCCGCGGTCGAACTGCATGCCTTCGACGACCTTCAGCTCCGTCTTCATCGTCTTGGACTCCTCGGAGGTGATGACGCCGTCCTTGCCAACCTTGCTCATGGCGTCGGCAATCAGCTTGCCGATCGTCTCATCGGAGGAAGAAATCGTCGCGACCTGAGCCACGTCGTCGCCCTTGACCGTCTTCGCTTTCTTCTTGATCTCATCGACCAACGTATTGACCGCCATCTCGATGCCCTTCTTCAGGACCATCGGATTCGCGCCCGCAGCGACGTTGCGCATACCTTCCCGGACCATCGCCTGTGCGAGCAGCGTAGCCGTCGTGGTGCCGTCGCCGGCCACATCGTTCGTCTTCGTCGCAACTTCCTTGACGAGCTGCGCGCCCATGTTCTCAAACGGATCCTCAAGCTCGATATCGCGGGCAATCGTCACGCCGTCGTTCGTAATCGTCGGCGCACCGAACTTCTTGTCGAGAACCACATTACGACCTTTCGGGCCAAGCGTCACCTTTACGGCGTCCGCCAGCGAATCGACGCCGCGGCCGAGCGCGCGGCGGGCTTCCTCACCAAACAAAATCTGCTTTGCCATATCTCGTTATGCCTCCATTATCTCAATTATAAAGCGTCTGTGAATCAAAGAACCGCGAGGATGTCGGACTGACGGATGATCAGATATTCCTCGTCATCCACCTTGACCTCGTTGCCGGAATACTTCGCGAAGAGCACGCGATCCCCCTTCTTGACTTCCATCGGCGCAACCTTGCCGCACTCGAGCATCTTGCCCGTGCCGACCGCCACGACTTCGCCTTCCTGAGGCTTCTCTTTCGCCGTGTCCGGCAGAACAATACCGCTCGCCGTTGTCATGTCCTTTTCCTTAACTTTGACCACAATTCGCTCGCCCAATGGCTTAATCATGTTTACCTGCCTCCTGTTTCTATTTGGAACTTTCTCTTTTGTTAGCACTCAACTTCAACGAGTGCTAACCACAGCTCATATAATAATCGTTCGCGAAAAAAAAATCAAGTCTTTTTTTGACTTTTTGCCGTTTTATTTTTCTTTTTATTTTTTTCATGAAAGGCCTTTTCATTTTCCGAAAATTTGATATAATGCTAAGTAGAAGAAGTGTTGCCTTGGAACTTTACCATCGGTTCCGTTGAAAGGAGGCGCTCGTTATGTCATCGATCAATATGATGACAGATACCGACAACAAAATGATGTCGCTTGCCGTCGTTCACGGCGTGAAAGCTCCCAGCCAGACTTCCCATGCCATCGGAGGATTGGCCGGCGCGAACGGTGAAAACGGTTCGCTGACGCCGTTGCTGAAACCGGTCTCCGGACTCAGCGATTTCCTTGCCGAATACATCGACTCGAAAAACCGCTTCGAGGAAGAGTTGAGGACGACTCTCCAGGAAGCGCGGAAAGCCGCCGCGTCGATGGAAGCGATGGAATACGCCCAGGCGGAGCGAGAGGAGCGCGCCTCGGAAGCGGCTGAGCCTGCCTCCACGCAAACAGCAGACGCGAATAATCCCGTTAACACGGTGGAATCTTTTGCCGACCGTTACAACGACCTCACGCAGTTCCTGGAGGAAAACAAGACGGCATCCAAGCACGCCGCGTCCATCTCTTCGGCTCTAAGCGATACTTCCCAATCCGTCGGCGCATTTTCTTCTATTGGCATCACCTCCGACGCGAAAGGGAAGCTCCATGTGAACGCGTCGCGGTTGGCCGCCTCGTTGAAAACCCGCCCGGAAAGCGTGGAATATGTACTTGGAACCGGCGGCCTGGCGGGGCGCGCAAAAAAGAGTATCAATCTAGCGGCCTTCAACCAGAACAAACTGTTTCCTTCTGTTTCTTCCGCGATGGGGCGCGAGGATAATCCCGCGAAATCCATGTACTCTCCCAAAGCGGTCGCCGCGCGTAATGATTTCAGCGACCGCGGCTCGATGCTGAATCTGTATTCCTGAACCCAACAAGCAAATGCTCCCGTATTGACGATCCATTCGTCGATGCGGGAGCATTTTTTGCAAGGATAATCTATTTTGCTTCGTTAGCTTACTGATACTGCATTTCCTTCATCACCGGCGGATACCCGGTGCCGAGGTCGGTATATGTGATCCAGCTTGCCTCTGGATCCCATTCCAAATCATAGCGATGAGATTGCGGCTCTACATTGTCGAAATTCTCGAAGGAAAGCACCAGCGAGCCTCCCTCCAGCGGCGTAATATTCGCC
>JAGAZS010000122.1 GCA_017939945.1 Schwartzia sp. (in: firmicutes) | reverse complement strand
TGTCCCGCAACGCGGAAATCTCTTTTGCCGTAAACAGCCCCGCCGGCGCCTCCGAGCGCATGACATCCCGCAAGCGTCGGCTCTGCTCCTCCTGCACCTCGGTCAACTGCTTTTCAGGGTCGGCGACGTCCGCCGTATGACGGATGGTCTGTCGTTGTTCCGTCGCATAGGCACGCGCCTTCAAAATAATCGTCGTCACCAAATCGTAGTTTTCATCGTCGAGCGCCAGCGGCGGCTCCATCCGCATAAGCGCGTCCAGCGTCGAAAGCGCCGCGCCGTCCAGCTCGTCAAGCCGTTCCCATGCCGTGGTCAAGTCGATCACGTCAGCGTCGAAATCCGACAATATCCGATGGTATTGCTGCCAGTTGTGATCCATTTGATCGATCAGCCCCTGGTACTCCGTATACCAGTCCACGACCATCCCCTGCTGCTCGGAGATATGATCGCGCTCCGCCGCCGTCATCGGCGCCGTTTTTTCTTCCTGCGTCATAAAAAGCACCGCGCCCGCGCCCAAAAGCACCAGGCAAAAAATGGCGAAAATGCCCCGCCGCGGAAAAAACCGCTGCACCAGGAACAGCAGCACCACAAGAGCGCCAATCCCTGCCGCCTTCAGCCAAACCATGACGCGCCCCCTTTTCGTTCTTCTCCGATAAACGCCCTTATTGTACCATATTCGATCCTCCCTTGAAAACCTGCGCCGCGCTTTCTTGCAAACAAAAAGCAAGAAACACACAAAACAGCCGTCTTTCCAGTTAGTTGGAATTACGGCTGTTTTGTGTGTCGATACAAAGAACCTCTTCTTCCGTCGTTTCGGCTATTTCGAAAAACTCATCATAAGGACAATGCCTTTTGAGCTTATAACATTAAGTCATATCCCCCACCCTTTATATACAATTGCACGTTACAATAAGCTATGCAATTTCCCCAATCCTTTTACACGGTCCAAAGATAATAACGTATATTTCACGATTTTCTCCAAGGGTTCCCGCGCCTGTAACATGGCTAACGCCATTTCCTCTGAACGGGCTTCACGTCCCTTCTCTTCCGCAAGTTCCCTTTCTTCTTCGATTTTCATCGCATAGGTCATATAACTCACCCTTTCTTGCTCAATCTGCTTTACTCGGACTATTTCATCGTCAATCTCACGGACAAAGGCGTCGTCGCTGATTATGCCGTTGACGTAATCCAAGAACGCCTTCACGTCCGGCGCGACGTCGTCCGCCGTTCCCATTGAGTTCACAAAGACTTTCGTGGTCTTGTCGTCCAGCTCTAACTTCGCATCCTCGATGCAAAGGTTTCGGAACGTATAGATATGCCTCGACAGACCGAAGGGATCGAAGGGACAAATGAAGATGATGTATGTCGTCGGAAGTGCCTTGTATTTCTGTCCTGCCGTCAACTGCTCCGAATCAATCATCGCCTGATAGTATCGCACTCTTTTTGCCAGTTCGCCGCTTTCGGGCTGGCGCACCTGCATCTCGATCTCGAAAATCTCTCCGCTGCCTTCGACGTAAACGTCAAGCCGGACGCCCTTGCTCTCGTACTTGGGCTTAACCGTCTTTTCCTCGTCGATATAGCGGATGTCGACCAGCTTGATACGCAGGATTTTCTCGATCATCGTCTTACAGATATGCTTTCGCCGCATGACGAGCTTGAACATATAATCGTCTTGTATCGTCAGTTCTTCCCACGGCTTGATGTTGCCCATTCAACCACCTCGGTTTTATTTTTAATTATAGCATGTTTCTCGATATATTGCATAAAAAAGAGAATGCTCTTGCCGCAATCCTCATTTTACTATTTGCATTTTCTGCTCTATAGCGAGGAAAAATCCACCTCGTTGAAATGCCAAGAGGAAGCTTTGCCTATGGCAAAGCCGGAACAAAGGCGTTATAATAGAAAACGGTATTGTCCAAAGAAGCAAATGAAAGGAAGAACTCCTGATGAAGCTCTCGTTTATGCGCGCCTTTTGGCGGTTGTTCCGCGGCTATTGGCGCTCCGAGGAAAAGAAGCGGGCCATTGGGCTTTTGGCCGTCGTCATCGCCATGAATTTCGCAATGGTCTATCTGCTCGTTCAGCTCAACAGCTGGTACAACGAATTTTACAACGCGCTCCAGGCCTACGAATACAATTTGTTTTGGCCTTTGATCGGCAAATTCTCATTGATCGCCTTCCTCTATATCGCCATTGCCGTCTACGCTATCTATCTGCGCCAGCTTCTCGAGATCCGCTGGCGGACTTGGATGACGGGAAAATACCTGACGTCGTGGCTCAAGGATCAATCCCATTACCGTCTCCAGGTCACGGGCAGCGGCGGCATGGACAACCCCGACCAGCGTATCCAGGAGGACATCGATCTTTTTGTCAGCCTGACGCTCCAGCTCTTGCTCGGGGTGTTGAAGCAAATCACCACGATCGCGGCTTTCGCCGTCGTGCTCTGGGATTTGTCCGGCGTGCTTTCCGTTCCTTTCGGCGACGGCACTATTGAGATTCCCGGCTATATGCTCTGGTTCTCGCTGCTGTATTCCGTCGTCGGCACCGCGCTGGCGCATTTCGTCGGACGCAAGCTGATCAACTTGAATTACGAGCAGCAGCGCTATGAGGCGGATTTCCGTTTCTCGATGGCGCGCATGCGGGAAAACAGCGAGAGCGTCGCGTTTTATCGCGGCGAGGACGCGGAAAACGCGGGATTCCTTGACCGGTTCGGCCACGTCATCAAGAATTTCCGCGAGCTGATGCGGCAGACGAAATTCCTGAACTTCTACGCCAATTCTTATATGCAGCTCGCGATCATCGCGCCGCTGATTCTCGCCGCGCCGCGCTACTTCGCCGGGGAAATCGCGCTGGGCGGGCTGATGCAGACCACCAGTGCCTTCGGTCGCGTGCAGGACGGGCTTTCCTACTTCGTCGAGGCATACGACACCATCGCGAAACTCGTTTCCGTCATTCACCGACTCTATGGGTTCACCGAGCACCTCGAGGAAGTCCGCGAGCTCGCGCCCGCCGTCGCGCAAGAGGAAGGCGGCGCGATGGAAACAGGGAACGGAACGGCGGATGTCTCCCATGCCCTCGTCATGAACGACGTATCGGTCCGTCTTCCGAACGGCACGCAGCTTCTCAATTCTTTTTCGCTGGTGCTGCCCGCCGGAAAGCGGCTGCTTGTCACCGGGCCTTCCGGCTGCGGAAAAAGCACGCTGCTCCGCGCGTTGGCGGGGCTTTGGCCCTTCGGCACAGGGCGGCTCATGCGCCCGACTGGCAGCCGCGTGCTGTTCCTGCCGCAAAGACCTTATCTTCCCCTCGGCACGCTCCGCCGCGCCATCGTCTATCCGTTATCCGAAGCCGATGCGCCCAACGACGAAGCAATCCGCAATGTCCTCGCCCTCGTCGACCTGCCGCAGCTTGCGGACCGTATTGACGAAACCGACGACTGGAGCCGCATCCTCTCCCTCGGCGAGCAGCAGCGGATCGCTTTCGCCCGCGTGCTTCTCGTTCGTCCTGATTGGATTTTCCTCGACGAAGCCACCAGCGCTCTCGACGAAACACGCGAAGCGCGTCTTTACGATCTGCTCCGAAGCGAACTGCCGAACGCGGGGCTCGTCAGCGTCGCGCACCGCTCGACGCTCTTCGCTCGGCACGACAGCGAGCTTTCGCTGGCGGACCGCACGCCCGCATTGCGCCCGATAACCGCAAATTGATACTATCGTCAAAAAGAGCCCACGCTCACGCGCGGGCTCTTTTTGACTGTTTTTTGTTCCTGTACATTTCTTGGTCGGCTGCCGCAATGCAAATATCCAAGTCGTTAGCCTCCGTCTGTATCGTGGAAAACCCGAAGGCGACGCTGAGTTCCTCGTTCCTGATGCGGAACAGGGACTGCTTTTGCTGCATCTCCGCCACGAGGCGCCGCGCCTCCTCGGCGTCGGTTTTCGGCAGCACGAGGGCGAACTCGTCGCCGCCCATGCGGAAAATCCCGGCCCGCTCCGGCAGCACCATGCGGAACAGCAGCGCCGACATCCGGATGTACTCGTCCCCGACGAGATGCCCGTAAGTGTCGTTGATGTATTTCAGGCCGTTGCAGTCTGCCGACACGAAGCTGATCGGCAGATTTTCCGGCGCATGGATTTTCGCGATGTATTCCTGATAATAACGGCGGTTGAACAGCCCGGTCAGTTCGTCGGTCTTCGCGCGGCGTTCCAGTTCCAGCTTCATGAGCTGCTGCTCCGTCACGTTGTTGATCAGCCCGACGATGCCCTTGATATTGCCGTCGTCGTCCCGCACCGGTTCCTTGATCAGCTCCAGGAATTCCCGCTGGCCGTCGGCATTGACTTCGATGACGTACCGCGTGCCCTGTCCCGTGGCGAGGATTTTCTTGTCGCTCTCATAGGCGAGCCGCGCGTTTTCCTTGTCCTTGCGTATCTCGGGATCGGTCTTGCCGCGGATGGTCCAGTCAGGATCGTCGCTCTTGTCCAGATGGTGCCAATAATGGGTGGCGAAGATGTACTTGCCCTCCGCGTCTTTCAGATAAATATTGGACGGCAGCACCTGCAGCATCCGCTCGATTTCGTAAAACGTCGCCGAGTCCTTGGCCCGGATCACGTTGGACAGCCGTTTCAGAAGCAATTTCCCTTCGCAGGGCGGCGCCAAAATATCGGCTGCCCCCATGTCGAGACAGGCCATATCCTTTTCCGTCGGGGTGCGCGGCAAGGCGGCGATGACGGGGATCGCGGCGTACAGCACATCACGGCTGAACGTTTTGAAAAACGAGAAACCGTTTTGCCGTGAAAGATCAAGGTCGAGCAGCACGGCGGAAACTTGGTCGCGCAAATGGCTCAGGGCCAGCAGTCCTTGCTCCTCGTTATCGGCGGAAATGACCTCGTATTCTTCGGAAAGCAGCCCGCGAAATTCGCGCGCAATCGGGGATTCGGGCAATATCATCATAATCAGCGGTTTCTTTGGCAAGGGAATCACCTCATGTGAAATACGGCTTATGCTTCATCGGCCCGATACGCCACGGCGTACATGACCGGCAGCACGAGCAGCGTCAGGAATGTCGCGATAATCAGCCCCGCCGCGATCGCCACCGCCATCGGCGCCCAAAAGGTGCTCGCCATCAGCGGGACCATGCCCAAGATGTCGGTGCCCGCCGTCAGCATGATCGGACGGAACCGCAGCACGGCGGAGTCGATGATCGCGTCCCAGAGCGTCTCGCCCTCGGCGAGGTGGTCTCTGATCTGCTCGATCAAGATGACCGAGTTTCGGATAATCATGCCGACGAGGGCCAGCACGCCGAGGTCGGCGACAAAGCCCAGCGCCTGGTCGAAGACGAGCATCCCGATGACGACGCCGATAATGCCCAGGGGCGCGGTCAAAAGCGTCACGGCGACGCGCCGCCCGCTCCGAAGCTGGAACATCAGGAGCGTCATGATGATAAACACCATCGCGGGGACGGGGCCGAGCAGATACTCCATCGACTCCTCGCTGTCTTCCATGGAGCCGCCCGGGGTGATCGAATAGCCGAAGGGCAGATTTTTCCGCAGCTCCGTCGCCCGGTCATAGAGCTTTTGCGCGGCGTCGTTCGCCGTCCCCTGCTGGATGTTCGACTGCACGGTGATGGTCGGCATCAGGTCGCGCCGCAAAATCAGCCCGTCTTCCGCCGTGAAGGAAATCTCCGCGACCTGCGACAGCGGCACCGTCCCCGTGGGCAAATAGACGGGCAAATCGCCGAGAGCCGACAGCTCCCTGCGGTCCTTTTCCGCGAGACGAAGCTCGATGTCAATGGTGCGGTCGCCGCGATAATACTGGGCGACACGCGCGCCCGTCAGCTCCGTGTAAAGCGTCTGTGCCACGGCCTCGCTGGACGCGCCGAGGCTTTTCAGCTTGTCCTGGTCGAGAGTCAGGCGCACCGCCTTCGATTTTTCGTTCCAGTCGAAATTGATATCGGTGTAGTTCGGATCCTCCCGCATGAGATCCACGAGCTGGTTGGCAATCTCGCGGACTTTTTCTTTTTCATAGCCGGAGACGCGCATCATGACCGGATAGTCGGCCGGCGGCCCGGTCTGGATGAACTTAATGTTGCCGCGGACGTTCGGGAATTTCTCCTCAAGCGCGGCGCGGACGGTTTTTTCCACCGCCTTCCGCCCCTGCAAATCCTTCGCGACAATGACGAACTGGGCGTAATTGTCCGCCGGAAGCACCGGGTCTATGGTCAGCACAAAGCGCGGCGACCCCTCGCCGACATAATAGGAATAGCTGTCCAGATTGTCCTTTTGCTCGTCCAGCAGCGCGGCCAGCCGCGCGGCCTCGGCGGCCGTCGCTTTCTTCGACGAGCCTTCGGGCAGGCGCATTTCCACGATGACCTCCGGACGCAGGGACGGCGGGAAAAAATCCTGCCGAACGAAGCCCAGCAGCCAAACCGCTCCCGCGAAGATGCCCGCCGTCGCCAGGAGCACCACCAGGCGATGGCGCAGGAACCAAGTCAGCAGCTTGCGGAAGATTTGATAGAATTTCCCTTGGTACATTTCTTCCGGCGTTTTCCCTCCACCCTCCTTGGCGCGGATCAGGTAATAGCCCAGGAGCGGCGTCACCGTCACGGCGACGACCCACGACAGGAGAAGCGCGATGCCGATGACCGGGAACAACGCCTCGCAAAACTCCGACGCCATGCCTTCGGAAAAGGCGACGGGAATGAAGCCCGCGCAAGTAATCAGCGTGCCCGTCAGCATCGGCTTCGCCGACGACTCGCAGGCGTAGCACGCCGCTTTCACGCGGTCCCAGCCTTGCTCCAGCTTCACGCTCATCATTTCGATGGCGATGATCGCGTCGTCCACCAAAAGTCCCAACGAGATGATCAGCGCGCCGAGGGAAACCTTGTGGAGGTCGATGCCCAGCATATTCATGAAGCAGAACGTCCCCGCCAAAACCAGCGGGATGCAGAGGGCGACCACCGCGCCCGCCCGGAGGCCGAGGCTCATGAAGCTCGCCACCAAAACGATGATGACCGCCTCGCGAAGCGAGCCCACAAATTCGTCGATAGCGTCCTTGACCACGGCGGGCTGGTCGGACACGCGATGAACCTCCAGCCCCAAAGGCAGCTCCCGTTGCATCTCGGCGACGAGATCCGTCAAATCCGCGCCGAGCTTCAGGATATCACCGCCCGGCTCCATGGAGATGGCGACGCCCACCGCCGGCTCGCCGTTGAAAAACATTTTCGTCCCCGGCGGATCCACGGGGCGGCGCTCCACCGTGGCGATGTCGCCGAGCCGGAGCACGCGTCCGCCTGCCGCGATCGGCGTCTCGCGAATCGCCTCCACGTCGTCGAACTGCCCCGTGACGCGCAGAAAAATATTGTCCGATTCCGTCTCCATCATGCCCGCAGGTGCTTTGGCGCTCTGCGCTTCCAGCGCGGCGGCGAGCGCCTGCGGGGAAATGCCCAGCGCCGAGAGCTTCGCGTTCTCCGCTTCGACGTAGACTTTTTCCGTCTGCACGCCGAGCAGCTCGACCTTCTGCACGCTGTCCACCTTGGCGGCGCGACGGCGCAGTTTCTCCGCCGCCTGCCGCATCTCCTCGTTGGTATAGCCGTCCCCGGTGATCGCGTAAATCGAGCCGTAGACGTCGTCGAAACGGTCGTCATAATACGGCCCGTAGACGCCGGAGGGCAAATCCGGCTTCACGTCCTCGCCGAAATTCCGAAGGTCGCGCCATGTCGGGCGAATCTTTTCCTTCGGCACATCGTCCCGCAGAGTGATATAAATGACCGTCTGCCCGGGGCGCGAATAGCTTTCGAGGTAGTCCACGCCGGGAATGTCGCGGAACTTGCTTTCCAGCTTGTCCGTGACCTGCTGCTCCATCTCCTCTGCCGTCGCGCCGGGCCACGCCGCCGAAACGACCATCATGCGGATAGTGAAATCCGGGTCCTCCATGCGCCCCAAGCGATAATACGAGAAAATACCCGCGACAAAGGCGACAATGACAAAATACCAGACGAGATCGCGATTCTTCAGCGCGATTTCCGTGATACGGTTCATGGCTTTTCCGCTCCTTCGCCGACGCGCACCTCCTCGCCCTCATGGAGCTTGTGGACGCCCGCCGTCACCACCACGTCGCCCGCCGAAAGCCCTGCAACGACCGCCTCGTTGGCGCCGAAGGACACGACGGATATTTCACGGAGCGAAACTTTCCCGTCCTTGACAATCCAAACGCAGGGCTTTTCCCCGGTTTGGTAAATCGCCGACATTGGCAGCGTCGCCGTCGTATTCGCCGCGCCGCCCGTCTTTTCGCCCGTCACGTTCACGCTGGCCGTCATGCCCAGCGCCATGCCCGCGGGCGGGTTCGGGACGGAGACGCGCACCTTGTAAGTCCGCGTCGCCGGGTCCGCCATCGGCGCGATTTCGCGGATTACGCCTCTGGCCTTTGTGTTCGCCATTGCCCAGAAAGAAACCTCCACATTCTTGCCGACGGCAATAATCGGCAGCCGGTTCTCCGGCACGTTAATCTCCACTTCCATCTCGCCGGACTCCACAAAGGTCAGCACCGTCTGCCCGGCGGCGACCACCTGCCCGACTTCCGCCGAAAGGCCGGACACCACGCCGTCCGCGTCGGCGACCAGCTCCGTATAGGAAAGCGCGTTGTGCGCTTCCGTCGCCTGCGCCGCCGCCGCTTGATATGCGGCAAGCGCCGCGTCATACGCCGTCTGGTATTGGTCGAGCACCGCCGCCGCGATGGCCGCTTCCGCGTAAAGCTGGCGATAGCGCGCGAGATTTGTTTCCGCCAGCGCGAGCTGCGCGCCGGCCGCCTCCGCCTGCGCGTCCGCCGCGGTCGTCTTCTGCGCCACGTCCTTCGGAT
>JAGAZS010000121.1 GCA_017939945.1 Schwartzia sp. (in: firmicutes) | reverse complement strand
GGCGGGTACCTTTGATTTCCTGCGCGGCGACCCGCCGGAAAACTGCATCCAGAAAATGGCGAAGTACGACCTGCTGGCGGCGGATTCGCGACTTTCACGCGCCGAAAAAGAATTTGACCAGATCGGCAGCGAGCATCTGTTGGAGAAAGCGCTGAAGCGGCTGAAGGGTTACGATTATGTGATTCTCGACACGTCGCCATCGATGAACGTGTTGACGCTGAACGCTTTCGCCGCCGCGGACGCCGCGGTGGTCTGTTGCCAGACGGACAGCTTCAGCCTGTCGGGGCTTGACGATCTGATGAAGAATGTCGATCTCGCGAAGGAATACTACAACAAGGATCTGATCGTAGCGGGCATTTTGCTGACGCGCTACGACAGCCGCACTTCGATCAGCAAGCGGACGGCGGAAATGTTCGAGGCCCGCGCGAAAGAGCTCGGTACGCGCGTCTTCGGGACGGTGATCCGCGAAAGCGTGGCCATCAAGGAATCCCAGATGCGCCAGTGCGACGTCTTCGATTACAGCGCGAGCTGCCACGCGGCGGAGGACTACGCGGCGTTCGCGAAGGAACTCTATGAGGTTTTGGGAGGAGACAAGAAGAAATGGCCAAAAAGCTCTCAAAAGCAGAGCTCCGGAAGCTCGCCGCGGATTTCGATCCCCCGGCAGCCAAGAAAGCGCACCACGACGCATCGCCGCCGCTGAAGGGCGGAAAACGCGTCCGCGTCACGGCGAGCCTGACGCAGGAGCAATACGAGAAGCTGAAAAAGCTGGCGAAAAGACACGGCCTGCCGATGAGCAAAACGCTGGGTGTGGCGGTAGAAGCGCTATACAAACACTAAAGGAGCCATTCCATGCTGGAACTTAAAAATATCTCGTTCTCCGTCGAGGAGGACGGCAAGCAGATCGACATCCTGAAGGACGTCAGCCTGACCGTCGAGGACAGGAAATTCGTCGTGATCACCGGTCCGAACGGCAGCGGGAAATCGACGCTGGCGCGGATCGTCGCCGGCATCGAGAAGCCGACGGCGGGCCGGATCGTGTTCGACGGCGAGGACATTACCGATAAAACTATCACGGAACGGGCGCGCATGGGCATTGCCTTTGCGTTCCAGCAGCCGGTCCGATTCAAGGGGCTGGAGGTCATCGACCTGCTGCGCCTTGCGACGGGCAAGACGATTTCCGTGGACGCGGCCTGCGACTATCTGTCCGAGGTCGGCCTCTGCGCCCGGGACTATATCCATCGCGAGGTCAATTCGTCGCTGTCCGGCGGCGAGCTGAAGCGTATCGAGATCGCGACGGTCATGGCACGGAAGGCGCGGCTCACATTGTTTGACGAGCCGGAGGCGGGCATCGACCTCTGGAGCTTCCAGAACCTGACGCGCATTTTCCAGCAGCTGCGGGAAAACATCGAGGACAGCTCCATCCTGATCATTTCCCATCAGGAGCGCATCCTGTCCATCGCCGACGAGATCGTGGTGCTGGTGAACGGGCGCATCGAGAAGCAGGGAGCGGCCAAGGACGTCCTGAAGGAAATCACCGGCACGCAGTACGCGGTGGCGCCCTGCGGGAAAATGGAAGAAATGTAATTATTTTTTGGGGGGACAATCATGCTTCCAATGGACGCTGTGCAGAAGCGGCTGCTCGCGGAGGTCGCCGATCTCCATGACGTGCCGATGGGCGCGTACAATTTCCGCGCGAACAGCAAGGCCGTCGGGCGGCACACCACCGCCAATATCGACATTCAGTCGAAAAAGGACGGCTCGGGCATCGACATCTTCATCAAACCGAATACGAAAAACGAGAGCGTGCATATTCCCGTTGTCCTGAGCGCCAGCGGCATCAAAGAAACGGTCTACAACGACTTTTACGTCGGCGAGGGGGCGGACGTGGTGATCGTCGCGGGCTGCGGCATCGACAACTGCGGCACGCAGGATTCCCAGCACGACGGCGTCCATCGCTTTTTTCTCGAAAAGGGCGCGAAGGTCAAGTATGTGGAAAAGCATTACGGCTCCGGCACGGGCGAGGGCAAGCGGATCCTGAATCCCGTCACCGAGGCGACGCTGGCGGAAAACAGCTCGATGGAAATGGAAATGGTGCAGATCAAGGGTGTGGACTCCACCAATCGCATGACGCGGGCCAGTCTCGCGGCGGGCGCGCGGCTGGTGGTCCGCGAGCGGCTGATGACCCATGGCGGGCAGACCGCGATTTCCGGCTACAAGGTCACGCTGGACGGTGAAGGCGCCAACGCCGACGTGGTTTCGCGCTCGGTGGCGCGGGACACCTCGTTCCAGAAATTCGACGCCTGCATTGTCGGCAACGCCCCTGGCCACGGCCATACGGAATGCGATTCGATCATCATGGACAAAGGAAAGATCCTCGCGGTTCCTTCCCTCGAAGCGAACCATGTGGACGCCGAGCTGATCCATGAGGCGGCCATTGGGAAAATCGCCGGCGACCAGCTGATCAAGCTGATGACGCTGGGGCTGACGGAGCAGGAAGCGGAAGAGCAGATCATCAACGGATTCTTGAAATAAAAAAGATATTTTCAAATACAGGGGGGTTCGGGGATGGAGAAGGCAACGGTCAGGAAGGGGCAGATACTCCATAAGAAGGGGGAAGAAGTCAGCAAGCTGGAAATCGTGCTTTCAGGCGCGCTCCGGATGACGGACGGCGGAGATGTGGACGTCCGCCTCGGCAGCGGCACGGTGGCGGGCGCGATTTACCTTCCCGGCGATACATACGCTTTCGACTATGTGGCCGAAGAGGACGCTACGCTGGCGGTGCTGGACTACACGGCGGAGACGGATGTCGCCGAGGCGGTGACCGGCACGGTCACGATTGCCCCTGCCATGGCGGCGGCGAGCATGGAGCATACGAAAGGACTGCTCGACGCGCTTGCTTCCGTGGAAGAAACGGCGACGACGCTCTGCAAGGATTTGAAATACAATTACAATGACTACAAGTTCCTCTGCGCGAAGGTCAAACTGCCCCCTTCGCAATTCATCTTCGTGGAGGCGCTGACCGAACCCGAAAACTCGGGACTGGCTTCGGGCTGGGAGGCTGAAGTCATCAGGGCCTTCTGCGGACAGGCGCCGGCGCTGAAAAAAATGTTTTACCCGCTGGAGCCGGGCTTCTGCGTCGAAGCGGTCATGGGGGCTTCGGAAATGGGGCGGAAGGTCCGCAAGGAGCTGGAATCTTTGGCGGCGTTCATCCGCGACACGAAAGCGCGGACGGCGGATTTCGTCAAGGCGTTCTACGATGTGAAGTCCAGGGTGGATACCGGCGAACGGGGCGCTTCGGACGACACTCCGGCCATCTCCAACGCCCTCGACGCGATCCTGGCTTTCGCCGACGTCAAGCCCGAAATCGAGGAAACCTTCCGCAAGGATATCAAGAAATACACCGACACGTCGGACCGCCGCGCGAAATCCGCCGAAATGCGGCAGCTCCGTTCGAGCATTGCCGAGGGATTTTACGCGATCTACGAGGCTGCGTTCTTCCGGAGCATGGAGACGAGCCATATTCCCGCCGAGGTGCGGATGTTCTTCCTGTTCGGCTTCGTGGACGAGACCCTCGCGGGTATCGCGAACACCGCCGCGCTCTACCATTTCGCCGTGGCATGGGAGAACGACCCGGAAGGCCGGATCCTTCCGATGTACGATTGGCTGGTCAAGATTTACCACGGCGAGGCCATGCCGTCGAAAAACGAATTCGACAACGACTGGACCGAGTACCTGCGGGAAGAATTGCGCACCGGCGCCATCAACCAGCAGAAGATGGACGAGCTCTCCCGCGATGTGCGCGCGATGGTCAGCTTCGAGATCCACAATATGTTCACCAGCGCCAACAAGGTCACGAACGGACAGTTTGCCTCGTTTGTCCCCATTTTCTGCGCGACGGACGTAATCCGCCCGCTGGACAAATGCTTCGCGAGCCCGTCCCGCGTGAATGCGGTCTTCGACAAGATCCTGGATATCGACTTCAGCTGCTTCTACCGCCCCTCGCTCGTTTCGTTCCCCGAATACGGCATCCAGCATTTCGTCTACAACACCGAGGTCAGGCCGTACCTGATCCTGATGCCGAACTTCGGCAGCCGCGGCCTGCTGTGGCAGGAAATCGAAGGCGTGAAAAAGACGACGCCCGCGCACATGGTGCTCTCGATTTTCCATTCCGAGGATTTGGAATCGACCATCGTGAAGATGTGCGCGCAGTTCCGCTGGGAGATGTGCCGCCGCATCCAGGGCGTGCGCTACACGGACATCACCGAGCCGTCGCTGACCGCGGAATACACGAACTATCTGCAGTTCTACAAGAAGAACGGCAACTTGTCCAGCGACATGAAGGACCGCATCAAGATCATGCTGCAGAAAGCGCGCAACGATTACAAGAACGTGTTCGTCGCCGACTACGAGATGTATATCCTGAACGAGGCCTTCGGCCTGCCGCGGCTGAACAAGATCACAAGAGAAATCCTGTTCCGCTACTGCACGCTGTCGAAGAAATTCCGCAAGTCGCTGGCCGCGAACCCGCAGTTCCAGCCGCTGCTGGAGCGTTGGGGCGTAACGCAGGGCGCCAAGGCCCACGGCATC
>JAGAZS010000120.1 GCA_017939945.1 Schwartzia sp. (in: firmicutes) | reverse complement strand
TCTTCGCGAGCTTGCTTTCCTGAACCACAGCATCACGATCACTTTGACCGACGAGCGCGGCGAGGAGCAGAAAAGCGAGACTTTCCATTACGACGGCGGCATCAAGTCCTTCGTCGAGCATTTGGGGAACAAGAAGGAAAAGATCAATCCCGAAGTTATTTATTTCAACGGCACGAAAGACGACATCATCGTCGAGATCGCGCTGCAATACAATGAAAGCTATCAGGAGACGATCTACAGCTTCATCAACAATATCAACACCGAAGAGGGCGGCACGCATCTTGCCGGATTGAAGCTGGCGCTGACCCGTGCGGCGAACGATTATGCGAGAAAGCTCAACGTGCTGAAAGAAAAGGACGAGAACCTGACCGGCGAGGATATCCGCGAAGGCCTTGTCTGCGTCATCAGCCTGAAGGTGCCGAATCCGCAGTTCGAGGGGCAGACGAAGACGAAGCTGGGGAATTCCGAGGCGCGCGGCATTGTCGATTCCATCGTGACGGAAGGGCTCAGCGAATATTTCGAGGAAAACCCGACCATCACGAAGAAGATTCTCGAAAAATCCATGCTAGCCGCCCGCGCCCGCGTGGCTGCCAGAAAAGCGCGGGAACTGACACGTCGCAAGAACGCGCTGGAACTGAATCTTGGACTTCCCGGAAAACTGGCCGATTGTTCGGTTAAGGATCCGGAACAGGCGGAAATCTATCTTGTCGAGGGCGACAGCGCCGGCGGCTCGGCGAAACAGGGACGCGACCGCCGTTTCCAGGCGATTCTGCCTTTGCGCGGAAAAATCCTGAACGTCGAGAAGGCGCGTCTCGACAAGATTTTCGCCAATGCGGAAATCCGCACGATGATTACGGCATTCGGCAGCGGCATCTCGGAGGATTTCGATCTCGCGAAGAGCCGTTACGGAAAAATCATCATTATGACCGATGCCGACGTGGACGGCGCCCATATCCGCACGCTGCTGCTGACTTTCTTCTATCGCTATATGCGTCCGCTGATCGAGCACGGCCGCGTCTATATCGCCCAGCCGCCGCTTTATCAGATTCGCAAGGGACAGAAGCATTGGTATACGTTCAGCGATGAGGAGCTTGCTGCAAAGCTGAACGAGATTGGCCGCGACAATATCAACGTCCAGCGGTACAAGGGTCTCGGCGAGATGAATCCGGAGCAGCTTTGGGAGACGACAATGGACCCCGAAAGGCGCACGATGCTCCGCGTGGATTTGGAAGACGCCGAGGAAGCCGACGAGCTTTTCACGATCCTGATGGGAGAAAAGGTGGAGCCGCGCAGGCAGTTCATCGAGGAAAACGCGAAAAAGGTCAAGAATCTCGACATATAAAAAGAAAAATGGTTGTCCACAAGAAAATCATCTTTTGTGGACAACCATTTTTTTAATGGCAGGTTAGCTTTCGCTCCACGGCAATCTTATGTTTGGCAGTTCCTGTATCATCCCATCTTGGAAATCATAAGAAATGCCTTGGTCATCAAGTTCTTTTTGAAAAGCATTCACATACATCGGACTGTGAAACTTTTGTATAAAATCAAAGGTGAACTTCCCGTTTACGGCAGATATTTGGATCGTTACAGGAAGCGAGTTATAGCTCCAAAGATGAAATTCCCTCACATACTTTTCGGCTTCGCCGAAATTTGCTTTTCCCACATAGCTGATACAGGCTGTCCCCGCGCGGCTTGCCATTTCATCGACAGACGCCGCCATGCCGATTCTTTTTTCCGTGGATGTTTCCGACAGAAGCATTTTCGTCAGTCCCACGGTGGCGGATACGCCGGAAAGCACTTTTTCTTCGGCGGTCTGGTCCAAAACCATTTCCCGGTATGCTTTTATCTGTTGCGGTAGCTGCTGATTGCGCAAGGGTTCTCCGTATGAAAGCAACGCGCCGCCAACCAAGCTCTGATGCGCTAATGGCGCGTGAAGGGCTTTTCGTTGATTCACACATAAAATCATGCGGATGGGCTCCTTGGCGTCGGGGAAGAGTCTTGCAATCGCGCGGCTCAAGAGCATGGAAACCATGGTTCCCGGGCTTGCGCCGTTTGCCCTGTTGAATCGCATGAAATCATGCTCTGCCGTCAATATGCTGTACACCGTGCTGCATTTTTCATTGCGGAGATTGGCTGCCGTGTTGAGATTGAGCGGCTGGGGCATCTCATAACGCTTGGGCGTCGGAAGATTGGCGGCCTTCATGACGGGGCATTCCCATTCCGCAAGCGGTATTTCATCCTTGACAGTGCGAATCCCCTGCGCCGAGAGCTGTACATCGTACCGGCGGGAACAATAATAGTACAGCAACGTACGGATTACCTCATAAGCGCCCGTTGCGTCGGTCAGGCCATGGAAGACGTCCAGAATCAACCAATCCGCATCGCAGGAAAACGAAATCATGTGGAAGTTCGATGCTTCCGAATTCAAGTCCACCCCATGAGGCGAACGGGAAATAACGACGGGGCTCGGATTGTCCGCAAAAAAGAATTCGTTCCCGTCTTCCTGAAGCCGCACGCAGAAATAGGGATAACGCTTCATGGTGATGTCCACCGCATACCTGAGCGCCGCGGCGTCGACCATGTCCCGCATTCGCATTCTGATTCGCATGGCATACGGATGATTTTTTTTCGATTTGTAAAGAGGCAAGATTTCCGTAAACAGCTTTTGTTCCATGCGCACACGTCTCCCTCTTGGATTTACTATATTCTACCATTTTGCCCGAGATTCCGGCGACACAAAAGAAGCAGCGCCGAGAAAGGTCTCATACTACTCTCAAATTGGAAAATCCAATTTGAGAGTCGCGCACTTCGTGCGCTACAGCCGAGCCTTCGGCTCGTCTGACGTCTCATGCAGAACCTGTAAGAAACTAGATGTTTCTAACAGGTTCTAGTATCACGTACTCCAGCATATCCTGTTGGTTACGGCACATCTTCTTCGTTGACCGCGTTCAATAACTCCTCCAAGGTAATCGCCGCCAAGTCATCCATCATGTGCTGTTTTATCTTTTCCAGCCTTGTTCCCAGCACACGGTGGATATTCCTGCCCACGGGGCATTGGGGATTTGGGTTTTCTTGGAAGTGAAACAAATCTTCCTCTTCTTCCACCGCCCGAAAGATATCCAGCAGCGTGATGTCTTTCGGGCTTCTTGTCAGTTTCGCTCCTCCTACCCCCGCCGCGACTTCCACCAATCCCGCCGTCCGGAGCTGCCCCAAGGTCTTTCGAATGATAACCGGGTGAACATTGACACTCCCTGCGAGAAAAGTGGATGTGGTCTTGTATTCCCCTTGGAATTTCTCGATACACAACAAGATGTGAGTGGCCACGGGAAGACGAACGGAAAATTGCATACGGACTCCCTCCTGATTATCGATGTACCTATTGACATTACACCAAACGGGGCTTATAATCCATTGTAACACATATTATTACATCTATCGTTTTTTGTCAACGGATGATGAGCCTCTTAGGGCTTTGCCCTTATACTAGTCTCAGTTAGGATTTTTAAATCCTTACTGAGACTGCATGAGACGCCATCTGAGCTGTAAGCTCAGATGTAGCACGCGAAGCGTGCGTATCTTCGATAAAAATTTAAAATTTTTATCGAAGATTAGTATTAGAGGCTCACATACGAAGCGGAACGTAGGAGGCTGTCATGAAAGCATCAAAGGAAATTTTTCTGCTGGGAAAGGCCATTGAAGACGCGGATGCCGTCCTGATTGGCGCGGGGGCCGGGCTCAGCGCAGCGGCGGGCTATACTTACGCAGGAGAGCGTTTCCAAAAACACTTTGCCGATTTTGCCCGGAAGTATCATTTCCACGATATGTATTCCGGCGGCTTTTACCCTTACCCCACCGAGGAGGAAAAGTGGGCGTTCTGGAGCCGTAATATCTATTGCAACCGCTATGACCAACCGAAAAGCGCGGGACATGAGGCTTTGCTTCATATCGTGCGGGAAAAGGATTATTTTGTCCTTACCACCAATGTGGATCATCTTTTCCAAAACAACGGCTTTGCCAAGGAACGGCTTTTCTACACCCAGGGCGATTACGGCCTTTGGCAATGCAAGACGCCCTGCCACGGGAAGACCTACGACAACGAGGATGCCGTGCGCCGCATGATAGCGGCGGAACGGGATATGCGCATACCCACGGAACTCGTGCCCAAATGCCCTGTTTGCGGCGGGGCGATGGAGATGAACCTGCGCTGCGACGATACCTTTGTGGAAGATGACGGCTGGCGGAAAGCCTCCGAGCGCTATCGGGAATTTTTGGACCATCAAAAGACAGGACGCATCCTTTATTTGGAATTGGGCGTAGGGATGAACACCCCCGGCATCATCAAGTTTCCTTTCTGGCGCATGACGGCGGAGAATCCCGCCGCTGTCTTTGCCACGGTCAATCAAGAAGAATCCTATGTGCCAAAGGAAATCGAATCACAAAGCATCTCTGTCAAAGGCGACATTCGTGAAGTGCTCGCCCTTTTGGCGGAGCATAAAGCTTGACGGGGGGAGGAATCTATATGACACGCTTGGAGCGACTGCTCTTCCTGAATGAAATCTTGCTGAACGAGATGCCCCGTTACCGGGAAGAGGCAGATGCTTTCCCGAAAACCGTCCATGCCCAAAGGCGTCTTCTCCGTTCGCTGATGAACGTGCGCCCTGCCGGGGAGATTTCGCGGGATTTCCTCTCGGAGCAGGACATTCTGCTTCAGGAGGAAGCGACGGAAAAGGGAATTGTTCCTATCTCCGATCTACCCACGGTTGCCGATGAATCGAGCGGCGACTCCGCGTCTCACGAAATTCCCGCAAACAAGATGATTCTCTGGCAGGGGGACATCACCCGCTTGGAGGCAGACGGCATTGTCAACGCTGCCAACAGCGCTCTCTTGGGTTGTTTCGTGCCCTGCCATGCCTGCATCG